>JALEZT010000047.1 GCA_022772725.1 Eubacterium sp. | reverse complement strand
CAACGATAAATTCGGCGAAAAGCTTGTTACTGTTGTTGCAGGCATAGGCTCTGTTTTGGGCGTTGCGCTTGCGCTCCTTTTGTTTATCTATTTTCCAATTCTGTTCTTTAATAAGCTTAATGAATGGACTAATAATGCGTTAATTGATTTTCAGGGGCTCATTGAGGGCGCATTGAAAATTATAATATTTATTGCATATATAGCCATTGTCAGCCGAATGAGCGATATAAAAAAGGTTTTTATGTATCACGGTGCAGAGCATAAATCAATTGCCTGCTATGAAGCGGGAATGGATTTAACTGTTGAAAATGTTAAAAAATGCTGCCGCTTTCATCCGAGATGCGGAACTTCATTTATATTTGTTATACTTATTTTCAGTATTATTTTTTATACGATAATCGCAAAGCTTTTCCCCGTAATTGCGGCTCAGAGAGTTCTTTGGATGCTCTTAAAGCTTCTCTTTCTGCCGTTTTTAATGGGTATTTGCTATGAATTTATAAAGTATGCCGGCAGGCACGATAACCTTTTTGTAAGAATTGTTTCCGCACCGGGCCTGTGGATGCAGCGCTTAACAACAAAGGAGCCGACCGATGATATAATAGAGGTTGGCATTGCGGCAATCAAAGCGGTTATAACCGATAATCCGGAGGATGACGAGATTAAATGACACTCAGCGAAGCATATAATTACGGGGTCTATTTTTTAAGCGCAAACGGTGTTGACGAGGCAGAGTTTAAAAGTATGTGCCTTGCGTGCAGTCTTTGCGGAATAAAAAACAATGAGTTTTTAATGCATAAAAATGACGATGTAATTATGAAGCGCTTTGCCGATATGCTTTGGCGCGTTAAAAGCGGAGATCCGCTTCAATATGTTTTGGGAAAATGGGATTTTTATAATTATGAATTCAGCGTCGGCAAAGGCGTTTTAATTCCAAGACCCGAAACGGAGGAGCTTGTTGAAACGGCTTTGAGCAGTATTAAGGATAAGCCGTCTCCCGTTGTTTTGGATTTGTGCTCGGGAAGCGGTTGCATAGGAATAAGCATTGCGCGTGAGCGACCCGATTGCTCCGTTTATTGCGTGGAGTTATTTGATGAAGCTCTTGCTTATCTAAATAAAAATGCTCAAAACGATAAAAATGTAAAAATAATTAAAGCAGATGTTTTGCAAAATCCCGATGAAAGCATTCTGCCTTTAAAAGCGGATTTAATTGCTTCAAATCCGCCGTATATAAAAAGAAATGAAATTTCCTCTCTTCAAGATGAGGTGCAGCAGGAGCCAATCTCTGCGCTTGACGGGGGAGATGACGGTCTTGATTTCTACCGCTCAATCATTTCAAAATGGCTTGTTCTTCTTAAAGAAAACGGAGTCGTTCTTTTTGAAATCGGAGAAGAGCAGGGAGAAGCAGTTAAAGCCCTGCTTGAAGAAAATGGCTTTAAGGAATGTGCCGTCATAAAGGATATGTACGGTAATAACAGAATTGTAAAAGCAGTTAAATAAGTGAGGTTTTTAAATGTCTAATTCACTTTTGGGATATATTTTTTCAGGCAATGTTAAAATGGTTTTGCTTTTGGTTTTGTCAAGAGCGTTTGTTGTTTTCGTCTGTATGCCCGTTCACGAGCTGGCACACGGCTGGGCGGCCAATAAATTAGGAGACGGCACCGCAAAATCACTCGGCAGATTAACCTTTAATCCCTTTGCGCATCTTAATCCGATAGGAACGCTTATGATTTTTCTTTTCGGAATAGGCTATGCCGAGCCCGTTCCGATTAATCCGCTTAATTTTAAGGATTACCGCAAGGGCGTTGCATTAACTGCGGCGGCAGGCCCTGTTTCAAATTTAATTATGGGCTTTGTTTCCGCTCTGTTTTACGCTCTGTTTTATATGATTTACGGAAAAACAGATTCTGTTGCTTTAATGTTTATCGCGCTTTTGTTTTTCTATTCGGCGCAGGTTAATGTTTCTCTTGCAGTGTTCAATCTTATTCCGATTCCTCCGCTTGACGGTTCAAGAATACTTGCAATGGTGCTTCCCGATAAGGCTTATGAAAAGTATTTCAGATATGAAAGAATTATAATGATTGTGCTTATTGTTCTTCTTTTCACAGGCATTTTGAACGCTCCCATCAGTTTTCTTGTTAATCTCTTTATGAAGGTTGTTTTGTTTATCCCCGAATTGATTTTCGGTATATAAACGGTTGAGGTGTAATGGAACAGATTAATTATAAATTAGAGGTGTTTGAGGGTCCTATGGATTTGCTTTTGCACCTCATCAGTAAGCATAAACTAAATATTAATGATATTCCTATTGTGGAGCTCGTTAATCAGTATCTTGATTATGTTCGCCAAATGGAGAATGCGGATTTTGAAATCGCAGGCGATTTTCTTGAAATGGCGGCAAGGCTTATTTATATCAAAACTGTTTCTCTTCTTCCGCGCCACGAGGAAGCGGAGCAGTTAAAAAAGGAATTAACGGGCGAGCTGATTGAATACAGAGACTGCAAGCTTATGGCTGAAAAGCTAAGTAAGCAAACAGACGGCTTCAATCGCTTTGTGCGTGAGCCGCAGGAGGGCTATGTTAATTATGATTATGAGCGCTTCCACGAGGGCGAGGAGCTTTTGAATGCTTATATTTCTGCGGCAGGCAGGTCTCAGCGCAAGCTTCCTCCTCCGATTGATTCGTTTAAGGAAATTGTTGCACGCAAATTCGTTAATGTTGCTTCAAAAATAACAACCGTTATGCGTAAGCTTTGGAGCGGAAAAAGCGTTAAATTTCTTAATCTTTTTGACGGCGCACAGTCTAAAAGCGACTTGGTTGCAACCTTTCTTGCGGTTTTGGAGCTTGCAAAAACAAAAAAAATAACTATTGAGGGTTCGATGGATAATCCCGATGTTCAAATAGTAAATGAGGTGAACGGCAGTGAAAACGGAGAATAATGTTTTAGGCAGAATAGAAGCAATGCTTTTCGCTGCGGGTGAGCCAGTTGAAGCGGCAAAGATTGCGGAAATTCTTGAGCTTGATGTTGAAAATGTAACAAAAATGCTTGCAAGCCTTGCTGATATTTACGAGGAAAGAAACAGCGGCATCTGCCTCATAAGAATAGACGGCAAGTATCAGCTTTGCACAAAAGAGGAATATGCCGATGATGTAAGAAAGCTTCTTGAAATCAAGAAAAACACTCCGCTTTCGCAGGCGGCGTTTGAGGTTCTTGCAATCATTGCCTATAATAAAACCGTAACAAAAAGCTTTATCGAGCAGATAAGAGGAGTTGACTGCTCCGGCTCGATAGCAAACCTTGTTCAAAAGGGCTTGATAGAGGAAAAGGGCAGACTTGATTTGCCCGGCAGACCTCTTGTTTACGGCACAACAGACAGATTTTTAAGATGCTTTTCGTTAAACAGCCTTGAAGATTTACCCGATTTGCCGAAGCCCGATGAGGCTGAAAAAGAAAATGGGCAAACCACCTTGTTTGATGAAAGCAATAATGATAAAATAATGAAAGAAATTGATGATTCTCAGGAAGAGGGTGAAGAATGAAGGTATTTCTTATAGTCCTCGCGGTTATAGTCGTTATTTTTGCCTTGATATGTTCAATTTCGGCAACCTTTACAATAATATACGATAAATCGTGGACAACAAAAATTAAGGTTCTTTGGATTGAAAAGGATATTAAGCTGACTAAAATACTTTCCTTCGTTCTTTTCCCAAAGGAAAATGCCGAAAAGATTAAGGCAGAAAAGGCGGCAGAAAAGCAAAGTGCCGATGCAAAAAAGGAAAGCACCGCTCCTGCCGAGGAAGTACAGGCTGAGCCTGTTAAGCAAGAGGAAAAACCCGCAGAGGTAACGCAGGCAGAGCAGGCACCGCCGCAAAGCACCCCTGCTCCTAAAACAGAAAAGGCTCCTCAAAAACAGAAGAAGCCTAATTATATTAAATCTCTTTGGGATGAAGAGGGAATAGTCGGCATAATGGAGCTTGTGTCTAATATGCTTCAAACTGCTTCAAGCGCATTAAGAACTTTATTTAAGGGCTTCCATATTTATTCGCTTTATGTTAAAATAATAGTCGGAGGCAATGATGCGGCTGAAATAGCGCAGGCATACGGGCGCATAGCCTCGTATTATTATCCCGTCAAGGGTATAATTGCAAACGGTATGAAGGTTGATAATTACGACGATTGCATTTTCGCCGATTATCTTGCACCTGCCAATGAATTTGAATTTCAGTTCATCGGCTCAATAAGCGTTGGTCTTTTGCTTCGCGTTGCGCTTTCGGCAGGCAAAACCTTCCTTGTTAATCTTATCAAAAAATAATTTAATTAATAAATAATCTTTAAGGAGAAAAAAGATATGAAAGAAACACCGGTAAACAAAATAATGGAAAACACACTTGAAAAAATGCGTCAGATGGTTGATGTTTCAACTATTATCGGCGAGCCTATCGTAACAGGGGAAACAACACTTATTCCCGTTTCAAAGGTTTCCTACGGCTTCACAAGCGGCGGAACAGACCTCCCCTCAAAGCAGAATGCAGAGCTTTTCGGCGGCGCAGGCGGCGGCGGTATCACAATTTCTCCCGTTGCTTTTATCGTTATCCAAAAGGATAAGGTAAGAATGATGCAGATTAATAACTACACCTCATCTGCCGACCGTGCTATCTCTATGATTCCCGAGCTTGTTGACCAGATTTCACAGCTTGTAAAAGCAAAGGATGAGGTTGAACAGGAAGATAAAGAAGCATAATAAAATATATAAAATTTTAATCACCTGCATATAATTAGCAGGTGATTAATTTTGTTAAAGAAAACTCTTTCAGTCATATTATCCGTTTTGATTTTAATTCCCACTCAAAGTGTTTTTGCGCAGGATTGCTCCGCGTCAAGCGCCGTTGTTTTAGACGACGAAACGGGAGAAATTCTTTATCAAAAAAATATGAATGAACAAAGAAGCATTGCTTCAACAACAAAGATTATGACAGCTCTTATCGCCTGCGAAAGCGGTAAAACCGAGGAAACGGTTGAAATAACCTTTGATATGGTAAACACCTTCGGCACTCTTTTAGGCTTGCGTGAGGGCGATAAAATAACGCTTAAGGATTTAGTTGCCGGAATGCTTCTGCCGTCGGGGAATGACGCGGCAAACGCAGTTGCTCTGTATCTCGGCGGAAGCTTTGCGGGCTTTGCGGCAATGATGAATAAAAGAGCCGCCGAGCTCGGTATGACAAATTCTCTTTTCGTAACCCCGTCGGGTCTCGACGAGGGAAACCACCATTCAACCGCTTACGATATGGCACTTTTAACTGCCGCGGCACTGAAAAACGAATGCTTTGCCGAAATCTGCTCAAAGCAGAAATATGATGCTTTCATAAACGGAGAAGCACACACAATTTATAATCATAATAAGCTTCTCAGTATGCTTGATAACTGCATAGGCGTAAAAACGGGCTACACCGATAAAGCAGGCAGATGCCTCGTTTCAGCAGTTCAATCCGAATCGGTTAAAATGATTTGCGTAACACTTAATGCGCCTGACGATTGGAACGACCATAAGTCGCTTTATGAATACTGCGAAAAAATGTACAGCACCGAAGCAGTTGAAAGCAGTCTTTATGTCTTAACCGTCGGAGGAGTTAAAAACAGTGTTAAATGCTCTTACAGTGCTCAAATTAAAACACTTGATAAAAGAAAAATAACAGTTGAGCTATATACAATGCCGTTTGTTTATTCGCCTGTTAAAAAGGGCGATATAATCGGAAAAGCGGTAATAAAATATAAGGAAAAAGAAATTGCTTCCTGCAATATAACGGCACAGGAGGATGTTGAATATTATGTCAAACAAAAATGAGGTCAGGCTTCAAAAATTTATGGCGGATTGCTCCGTTGCTTCAAGAAGAAAAAGCGAGGAGCTTATTGAAGCCGGCAAGGTAAAGGTAAACGGCCATGTTGCGCATATAGGCGATAAAATCAATCCCAAAAGGGATATAGTAACCGTTAGGGGAAAGCGCATATCCGCTCAAACAAAAATGCGCTATATTATGCTTAATAAGCCACGCGGATATGTTACAACCGTTTCCGATGAGCTCGGCAGAAAAACGGTTATGGATTTGGTTAAGAATGTTGATGAACGCATTTATCCCGTCGGCAGACTTGATAAGGATTCGGAGGGGCTTCTTTTACTCACTAATGACGGCTCCTTTGCAAATCTTTTAACTCACCCGAGTCATAATCTTTCAAAGGTTTACAGAGTAACCGTTCGCCCAAAGGCAGATGATGAAATGCTTTATAATCTGCGAAACGGCGTTGAAATAGACGGCAGAAAAACCTCTCCCTGCGATGTTAATATCATAACGGAGGAGGAAAACAGAACTGTTCTTGAATTTATCATTCACGAGGGCAGAAACAGGCAGATAAGAAAAATGTGCGAAACACAGGGGCTCGAGGTTGCAAGGCTCAAAAGAATTTCCGAGGGCTCATTGAAGCTCGGTATGCTTCCCACAGGCAAATACCGTGATTTAACAGATAACGAGGTTCAAAAGCTTATTCGCTCTGCGCAGAAGACACACGGCGAAGAACAGACCGATTAATATTCAAAACACTGAAAAGCAAACTGTTTTTCGGTGTTTTTTTATTAAATAATTATAAAATCTATTTTTAATATAAAAAATAGTTGTAATTATAATTTTATCGTGATAAAATAACCAAGAATGGATAATTATATTCATACGAAAATTTATATTTTAAGGAGGATATTCGTGTGAGTGAACTTACAGTAAAAGATACACAGGCGCATTCAAGGCTTGTTTCGCTTTTTGACGAAGCATCTTTCACGGAGATAGACGCCTTTGCCAAATCGGCAGACGGCGAGGTTGAAGTTGTTGCCGGCTTCGGCACGGTAAACGGTGCTCCGGCTTATGCTTTTTCGCAGGATGTTTCCAGATCACCGTCTTCTGCGTATTTTA
>JALEZT010000038.1 GCA_022772725.1 Eubacterium sp. | reverse complement strand
ATTTATGACTTTGTTGATTAAGAACGCCTTGGTCTTTACAGGCGGAAAATTTCAAAGACTTGATGTTCTGATAAAAAATTCTAAAATTCATAGCCTTGGTATCTCCATTTCTTTTGATGGGGCAGATCGTGTTTTTGATTTTCAAAATAAGTATTTATTAATTCCGGGTTTCGTTGATGTTCACGTTCATCTTCGTCAGCCCGGTTTTTCTTATAAGGAAACAATCAAAAGCGCAACTCTTGCCGCCGCTTCGGCAGGCTATAACGCTCTTTGCGCAATGCCTAATCTTAATCCCGTTCCCGATTGCGAGGAAAATCTTCAACAGCAGCTTGATATTATTAAAAGAGATGCCGTTGTTGATGTTTTTCCGTTTGCCTCGATAACAAAGGGCAGAAAGGGCGAGGGCGAATGTGTTGATTTTGCAGGGCTTCAAAAAAATGTTATCGGCTTTTCGGATGACGGCTGCGGAGTTCAAAGCGATGAATTAATGAAAGAGGCAATGGAAAAATGCGCTCGGCTCGGCGCGGTAATAAGCGCGCATTGCGAGGTAAATGAGCTTTTGAACGGCGGATATATTCATCTCGGAAAATACTGCAAGGAGCATAACCATAAGGGTATATGCAGTGAAAGCGAGTGGAAGCAGATTGAAAGAGACTGCGCTCTTGCAGGGGAAACGGGCTGTAAATATCATGTTTGCCATATATCAACAAAGGAAAGCGTTGATATAATCAGAAGGGCAAAGGCGCAGGGCGTTAAGGTAACCTGCGAAACTGCTCCTCATTATTTAACGCTTTGCGATGAGGATTTGCAGGAGGACGGCAGATTTAAAATGAATCCGCCTCTTCGCGCACGGGAGGATATGCTTGCGCTTTTGCAGGGCGTTGCAGACGGCACAATAGATGTTATCGCAACAGACCACGCACCTCACAGTGCAGAGGAAAAATCAAAGGGGCTTGAAAAAAGCGCAATGGGAGTTGTCGGTCTTGAAACGGCTTTCCCCGTGTTATACACAAAGCTTGTTAAGCAGGGCGTAATCAGTCTTGAACGCCTTGTTGAAATGATGTCTGTTCGCCCAAGAGAGATATTCGGCATAGAGGGCGGAAAAATAGAGGAGGGCGCACCTGCCGATTTGTGCGCTCTTGATTTGGAAAAGGAATGGGTTGTCCGCCCCGAAGAATTTTTAAGTATGGGCAGAGCAACGCCGTTTGAAAATGAAAAGCTTTTCGGCAAAAATGTTTTAACTGTTTTGAGAGGAGAGATTGTTTATGAAGCCATATAATAAAAAAATCGTGCTTGAAAACGGCTGTGAGTTTTACGGCTGGGGCTTCGGTGCAGATAAAGAAGCAATAAACGAAATAGTTTTCAACACCTCAATGGTTGGCTATCAGGAAATTGTTTCCGACCCGTCATATACCGACCAAATGGTTTGTATGACCTATCCGCTTATCGGAAATTACGGTATGACCGATGAGGATTACGAAACAAAGGTGCCCACTATGGGCGGACTTATCGTTCGTGAGTATAACGATTTGCCGTCTAATTTCAGATACACAAAAACGCTTTCTGAGGTGCTTGACGAATATTCAATCCCTGCAATCAGCGGAGTTGACACAAGAAAAATAACAAGAATTATTCGCGATGAGGGAAGCCAAAGAGTTATGATAACAGACGCTTCAACTCCTCTTGAAGAAGCACTCCAAAGGGTTAGGGCATATCAAATTCCAACCGATATGGTAAGCAGAGTATCCTGCAAAAAGCGTTGGTATTCAAGAACACCGAATCATAAATACGATGTTGTTGCAATAGATTGCGGCATTAAGCTTAATATCATAAGAAAGCTCAATGAAAAGGGCTGTAATGTAACGGTTGTTCCGTATAACACCACCTCGCAGGAAATTATGAATATGAATCCGGACGGACTGTTTCTTTCAAACGGACCCGGCAACCCCGTGGATGTTGTTCCCGTAATCAATGTTGTTAAAGAGCTTAAAGGCAAGCTCCCCATTTTCGGTATCTGCCTTGGCCATCAAATGATTTCGCTTGCGCTCGGCGCTTCAACCTTTAAAATGAAATTCGGCCACAGAGGCGGAAACCACCCCGTTATGAATATGCAAACGGGCAAAATAGAAATCACCTCTCAAAACCATTCTTATGCGGTTGACTGCGATTCGCTCAAAGGCACGGAGCTTTCCTTAACCCATAAAAATCTGCTTGATAACACGGCAGAGGGTGTTGAAAGCGCAGAAAATAAAATTTTCTCCGTTCAGTATCATCCCGAAAGCGCACCCGGTCCGCAGGACAGTGAATATCTTTTTGATAAGTTTATTGATTTAATGAGAAAGGAGGCTGAATAATATGCCAAAGCGCACTGATATACACAAAATACTCGTTATCGGCTCGGGTCCCATTGTTATAGGACAGGCTGCCGAATTTGACTATTCGGGAACGCAGGCGTGCCTTTCTCTTAAAGAAGAGGGCTACGAGGTTGTGCTTATCAACTCAAACCCTGCAACGATTATGACTGATACGCAGATTGCCGATAAGGTGTATATGGAGCCTCTTAATCTTGAATATGTTGCAAGAATTATACGCCACGAGCGACCCGACGCTATTCTTCCGTCTCTCGG
Source organism: Eubacterium sp. (assembly GCA_022772725.1). GTDB lineage: Bacteria > Bacillota > Clostridia > Oscillospirales > Acutalibacteraceae > Eubacterium_R. The sequence goes on along the minus strand of JALEZT010000038.1, from coordinate 1,887 downwards.
CGGACAAACAGGTCTTAACCTTGCAGTTCAGCTTGCCAAAAAAGGCGTTCTTAAAGAATGTGATGTTGAAATTTTAGGAACTCGCTTTGAGGCTCTTGAGCGCGCGGAGGACAGAGAGCTCTTTAAAGAGCTTTGCGAAAAGCTCGGCGAGCCCGTTCTTCCCTCAGATATATGCGATAATCTTGAAGACGGTTTAAGAATTGCCGAGGAAATCGGCTATCCCGTTGTTCTTCGCCCTGCCTTTACCCTCGGCGGAACGGGCGGCGGCTTTGCAGATGATGAAGAGGAATGTCGCTTAATGCTCAAAAATGCGCTTGCGCTTTCTCCCGTTCATCAGGTGCTTGTTGAAAAAAGCATAAAAGGATATAAGGAAATTGAGTATGAGGTTATGCGCGACGCTAACGACACCGCCATAACAATTTGTAATATGGAAAATATCGACCCCGTCGGTATCCACACGGGCGACTCAATCGTTGTTTGCCCCTCGCAAACGCTTACTAATAAGGAATATCATATGCTCCGTGATTCCGCTCTTCGCATTATCCGTGAGCTTAAAATTGAGGGCGGCTGTAATGTTCAGTTTGCGCTTGACCCTCATTCGTTCCAATATTATCTCATTGAGGTAAACCCCCGTGTTTCCCGTTCGTCTGCACTTGCTTCAAAGGCTTCGGGATATCCTATCGCAAGGGTTTCCGCAAAAATCGCAGTCGGTATGCACCTTGATGAAATCCCGATTGCAAACACTCCTGCCTCCTTTGAGCCGACGCTTGATTATGTTGTTTCAAAGATTGCGCGCTTCCCGTTTGATAAGTTTTCAGACGCAAACAATAGCCTTAACACCCAAATGAAAGCAACGGGCGAGGTTATGGCAATCGGCAGAACTGTTGAGGAAAGCCTGCTTAAAGCAATCCGCTCTCTCGAAACGGGCGTTTGCCACCTTTATAATAAAAAGTTTGATGATTATACCGCCGATGAGCTTCTTGATTATATCAAAATCGGAACGGACGACAGAATTTATGCTATCGCCCAGCTTATCAGGCTTAATGTTGATTTAATTCATATCTATAATGCAACAAAAATAGATATGTTCTTTATAGAGAAATTCAAAAATATTGTTGAATTTGAAAAAACTCTCAAAGCCTCAAAGGGCGATATTTCCGTTCTTAAAGACGCTAAAAAAATGGGCGTTTCCGATAAGTATATCGCAATGTGCTGGGATATGACGGAGGCTGAAATCTTCCGTCTGCGCAAGGAAAATAAGATTTTCCCTGTGTATAAAATGATAGACACCTGCGCCTCCGAGTTTGATTCCTATGTTCCGTATTTCTATTCAACCTACGAGGAGGAAAACGAAAGCATAGTTTCCGATAAAAAGAAAATTATCGTTCTCGGCTCGGGTCCCATTCGTATCGGTCAGGGCGTTGAGTTTGACTATTCAACTGTTCACGCTATTTGGTCTATACGCGAGGCAGGCTATGAAGCAATCATAATTAATAATAATCCCGAAACGGTTTCAACAGATTATACAACCTCTGATAAGCTCTATTTTGAGCCGCTGACAGTTGAGGATGTTATGAATGTTATTGAACTTGAAAAGCCTCTCGGTATTATCGTTTCTCTCGGCGGACAGACTGCTATCAACCTTGCGCCTCCTCTTGACGCGCTCGGAGTTCCGATTATAGGAACAGATGTTGAAGCAATCGACAGAGCGGAAAACAGAGACTCCTTTGAAAAGGTTATGAACGACCTCGGCATACCTCAGCCAAAGGGACTTGCAGTAACTGATATTGAAGAGGGTGTTCGCGTTGCCGAAAGCATCGGCTATCCCGTGCTTGTTCGTCCGTCCTTCGTTTTAGGCGGCAGAGCAATGCAGATTGTTGCAAATGA
>JALEZT010000197.1 GCA_022772725.1 Eubacterium sp. | reverse complement strand
TGCTCCTCGATTGTAACAACAACCTCTTTTTCAACCTTTGCGCCAAGCTCTGTTGCAACTATTTCAGCGGTGTCATAATCAATAACCTCGTTTACCGTTGCCATAACTCCGAGCGCCATAAGCTTCTTGATAACCTCATTTGCGGTCATACGCAGAAGATTTGCAAGCTCGCCGACTGTGATTTCATCGGGAACCTGAATTTTAATCTGCTGCTTCTTTCTTTGCTCCTGTATTCTTGCAAGCCTTTGCTGCTCTGTTTCCTTCTTTGAATGAGCGTGCATTCCCTGCGGCTTTTTCTTTCTGTACTGCTTCGACTTTTGATTGAGCTTTTGCTTTTTCTGATAATCGCCCATTGAAGAAGCGGGAGCAATATCCTCATATTTTTGATTATATTTTTCGAGGTCAACATTATTAACACGGGTGTCAATTCTGCGAGCCTCGCCCTTTGTTCTTGCCTGAGGAGCCTGATTTGCTTTTTTCTTTGCCTTTTCCTCGGCTCTTTTAGCCGCCTGCTCTGCCATTTGCAGAATTGCCGCCTGGCTTTCGCGCTTTTTATCCTTGGCGGTTTTAGCAGGCTTTTCGCCGTTTGCCTTTTGAGCACCTGCGCCCTGCTTTTCCTTTTTGAGAGCATTATCGCCCTTTGCTTTTTCCTCGGGCTTTTTCTCTGCGGCTTTTTTCTTTTTAGCCTTTTCGCCCGATTTGAAATATTCGTCAAAGCTCTTAACGCTTCCTAATAAAGTTAGCTTTTCAAAAAGTATGTTTAACTCATTTTCTTCGAGGACTGTTGATGCTTTTTTGGCAGGGCCGTCGCAATAGTTGCCGAGCAGTTCGATGATTTCCTTGTTTGACTTTCCGAAATCCTTGGCAACATCAGAAACCTTAACCTTTATAACCATATATCGAATTCCTCCTTAATTAGTGTTTAATTTTCTGTTAAAGAAATTATTTTTTTACTGAAATTTTCATCGTTAACCGCTATTATACCTGCCTTATAGCCGCAGGCAAAATGAATTTCATCAATTGAAATATCAAGCGGTAAAACGGAAATATTTATTTTGCTTTTATTTAAAGCGAGCGTCATTTCTTTTTTTGACCGTTCGGATATATCGTTTGCAAAAATCAACAGCTTTGCTTTTGAAGCATATATTGATTTTAAAGCGGCATCGTGCCCCATAGCAAGCCTGCCCGCTCTTCTTGCAAGTCCCAAAACGGATAAAAGCTTATTCTTTTCCATTAAGTATTTCTTCTTCCATTTCATCATAAACGGAGTCATCAATCTTCATTGAAAACGCACGCTCGATAGATTTTCTTTTTTTAGCCTTTTTCAAGCATTCGGTGCTATTGCAGATATATGCACCTCTGCCGTTTTTCTTGCCGGTTAAATCTATTGATATTTCTCCCTCGGGGCTTTTAACAACCCTTATGAGAGAGCGTTTATCAAACATTTCGCCGCAGCCGACGCACATACGCTTAACCTCACGCTTTGCTTTCATTTATTTCACGGCCTTTCCTGTTTATTCATCGGAGCCCTCATAAAATCCCGATTCAGGCTTTATATCTATTTTCCAGCCGGTAAGCTTTGCGGCA
>JALEZT010000164.1 GCA_022772725.1 Eubacterium sp. | reverse complement strand
GATATACCTTATTTGCCTATACGAGCAATAAGGCAACGGAGCGTTTGTATCGGTTCGACATACCCATTTTAGGGCGAAAATAGGTGTTCCACCATTCCCTTGTGCAGTGGGTATGAAATGCGTTACTCGTTGGAGAATCGAGCCATATAGAAGCGGTTTCACTTATAGAAAAAGAAAGGACAAATCAGTATGAGATTAAATAAAGACATTATGCTCGGTAATATAGACGGCAGGGATTTTGCCGTGCCTACGGGAAAGCTGGCGAAAAGCTTTAACGGAATTATAAACAACAACCCAACCGCAAATTTCATTTTTAATCTGCTTAAAACAGAGCAGACGGAGGACAGCATTGTTAAAGCAATGACCGAGAAATACGACGCTCCCGAAGATGTTATCAGAGCCGATGTTAAAGAGGTTTTGGAAATAATTCGCAATGCAGGCATTCTTGAAGAATAATAAACAGAAAAGGCTTGACTTATGTTAAACATTAAAGACGCTGAAACTGAATATCTTTTAACGCTTATGAGGTGCGCTTTAAAGGAAGAGCCCGCGCCCGCGCCACCCGATAGCCTTGACTGGAAAAGGCTTATTGAAATCTCGAAAAAGCAACAGATTTATTCAATGCTAATTCCCGTTATTGATTTAAATGCGCTTCCCGAGGAGCAGGCACAGGAGCTTAACAGCTATTCAAAAAGTGAGCTTGTCAGAATGATTGCAGTTCAAAATATGCTTGCTTCAATAGAAGAAACGCTGGGTGAAAGCAAAATTAAATATATGCTTCTCAAAGGCAGTGTTATCCGCAATTACTATCCAAAGCAGAGTATGCGCCAAATGACGGATATTGATATTCTTTATGACCCTGCCGAAAGGGAAAGGCTCATTTCCTTAATGAAAGCAAAGGGCTTTTATCTTAAATCGGCAGAAGCAAATTCAGACGATTTTTTCAAAAATCCTTACTACAATTTTGAATTTCACAGAAATCTGTTTGACGAAAGAGACGCATTTTGCCCCGACTTTGATTTATGGAAAAGAGCCTGTCAGAGCGAAGAGGGAAGCTCTAAACACTTGATAAATAAAGAGGATTGCTTCATTTATTCACTGTGCCACACCTTTGACCATTATTGCGTTTCGGGCTGCGGAGTAAGATTTGTTGCCGATATTTATGTTTTGATGAATAAGCTTGATAATCTCGATTGGGACTATATCAATAAAACCGTTGAGGATTTCGGCTTTGCCGATTTTTGCAAAAATGTTATCGGGCTTGCAGAAGTTATATTTGACGGCAAGACACCAACCCCCGAGGAGCAAAATCTGTTTGATTTTATGATAAGCGGCGGAGTTTACGGCAGTAATGATTTTTCAAAGGCAATTGAAGAAAGCGGCTCAAAGCTTAAATATTTAATAAGAAGAATTTTCCCGCCTAAACGGCAGATGCTCGGAAATTATCCAAGGCTTCAAAAGGCACCGTTTCTTCTTCCGTTTTATTATATTTTCAGGCTGTTCCAAAGAGCCTATTACAATTTCAGCGGAATGAAAAAAGAGTTAAAGAGTTTAAAATCATATCATCCGGAGGATTGAATTTTGTCTGTTAATAAAGACCATATAAGAAACTTTTCAATAATTGCACATATAGACCACGGCAAATCAACTCTTGCAGACAGGCTTCTTGAATTAACGCAGTCTGTTGAAAAAAGGGATATGCAGGAGCAGATTTTGGACGATATGGACCTTGAACGAGAGAGGGGAATAACCATCAAGGCACACGCCGTTACGCTCAATTACAAAGCTAAAAACGGCGAGGATTATATTTTTAATCTTATAGACACCCCCGGCCATGTTGACTTTAATTATGAGGTTTCGCGTTCCCTTGCGGCATGCGAGGGCGCAATACTTATTGTGGACGCTTCTCAGGGCGTTGAAGCGCAAACCCTTGCAAACACATATCTTGCGCTTGACCACGACCTTGATATTCTTCCCGTTATAAATAAAATTGATTTGCCTGCGGCAGAGCCAGACAGGGTTGCTCACGAGGTTGAGGATGTTATAGGAATACCCTGCCTTGACGCACCGCGCGTTTCTGCAAAAACAGGCGAAAATGTGGGAGATGTTCTTGAATATATAGTAAACGAGGTAAGAGCTCCGCAGGGAGACGATAATAAGCCTCTTAAAGCCCTTATTTTTGATTCCGTTTATGATTCATACAGAGGCGTTATAGTTTATGTTCGCATAATGGACGGAAAAATCAAAGCGGGCGACACAATGCGTATGATGGCAACGGGCGCGGAGTTTACCGTTGTTGAGGTTGGCTATATGCGTGCAACCTCGCTTGAAAAGGCAAAGGAATTAACTGCGGGAGAGGTTGGATATATAACCGCTTCAATTAAAACCGTTCACGATGCCCATGTGGGCGACACGGTAACAACCGCCGAAAATCCTGCCGAGGAGCCCTTGCCCGGCTATCGTAAGGTTAACCCAATGGTTTTCTGCGGAGTTTATCCTGCCGACGGTGCAGATTACGAGGCTTTGCGCGAAGCTCTTGAAAAGCTTCAGTTAAACGACGCCTCTCTTTCCTATGAGCCTGAAACCTCGGGTGCGCTCGGCTTCGGATTTAGATGCGGCTTTCTCGGTTTACTTCATCTTGAAATTATTCAGGAGCGCCTTGAAAGAGAATATAATCTTGACCTTGTAACAACCGTTCCGAGCGTTGTTTATAAAATTCATTTAACAGACGGAACGATGGTTGAAATAGACAACCCAACTAATTATCCCGATCCTGCAAATATTGATTACTGCGAGGAGCCGTTTTGCAATGCAAATATTTATGCTCCAAGTGAATTTGTGGGAGCAATAATGGATATGTGTCAGGAAAGGCGCGGTATTTTTAAAACAATGACCTATATCACGCCCGACAGAGTAGATATCAGCTATGAGCTTCCCCTTAATGAAATAATTTACGATTTCTTCGATGTTCTTAAATCAAGAACAAGAGGCTATGCCTCCTTTGATTATGAAATAGCGGAATACCGCCGAAGCAAGCTTGTTAAGGTTGATGTGTTGCTCAACGGAGATGTTATAGACGCGCTTTCGTTTATAATCCATTCCGATAAGGCTTATCCAAGGGCAAGGCGCATTGCCGAAAAGCTTAAAGAGCATATTCCGCGCCACCTTTTTGAAATACCCATTCAGGTTGCAATCGGCGGCAAGGTTATCGCAAGAGAAACGGTTAAGGCTCTGCGCAAGGATGTTCTTGCAAAGTGCTACGGCGGAGATGTTACCCGAAAGAAAAAGCTTCTTGAAAAGCAAAAGGAGGGTAAAAAGCGTATGCGCCGCTTCGGCTCCGTTGAGGTTCCGCAGGAGGCGTTTATGGCGGTGCTCAAGCTCTCCTCGGATGATGAATAAATATATTAAAAACAGGTTTATATATGCAGAATTTTGAACGCCTTTCAGATGATATTTATATTGAAGTAACAAAGGAGCACACCTTCGGAACAGACGCGCTTTTGCTCTCTTATTTCGCAAGGCCGAAAATCAAGGATTCGGCTCTTGATATGGGAACGGGTTGCGGAATAATTCCGTTTCTTTGGCTTCGCAAAAGCCCTCCGCATAAGCTTCATTGCCTTGATATTCAGCAAAATGCCTATGAGCAGGTTTGCAGAAGCATTGAAAGGAATAATCTTAAAGAAAAAATAACGCCTCATTGCTGTGATTTGCGAGAAATTCAAAATGAATTTTCGGCAGAGGAGTTTACTCTTGTAACTATGAATCCGCCGTATAAGCCTATCGGAACGGGCTTTGAATCTCTTGACGAAAGTGCAAAAATAGCACGCCATGAAATTTGCTGTTCAATTGAAGATGCGGTTAAGGCGGCGGCGTATCTTCTCAATTACGGCGGAAGATTTTGTATGTGCCACCGTCCCGAAAGACTTGTTGATGCTCTTGATATTATGAGGAAATACAGATTAGAGCCCAAAAGGCTTCGCTTCGTTTGTGATAAGTCGGGCGAGGAGCCGTTTTTGTTTCTTGTTGAGGGAAAGAAAAAAGCAAAGCCTTTTTTGCGTGTTGAGCCGCTCCTTGTTATCAAAAAGGAAAACGGAAAATTTACTGATGAAATGTTAAAGGTTTACGGCTCTTATGCCGATGGGTACGATAAATGAACGGAAAATTATATGTTGTCGGAACTCCGATAGGCAATCTCGGCGATTTTTCTCCGAGGGCAATTGAAACGCTTGAAAGCGTTGATTTCATTGCCGCGGAGGACACACGGGTAACCCTTAAAATTTTAAATCACTTTGGAATAAAGAAGGAAATGGTCAGCTATTATGAGCATAACAAGCGCGAGCGCGGAGAGGTTATCTGTTCAAGAATCCAAAACGGCGAAAGCTGTGCAATAGTAACAGATGCCGGTATGCCTGCAATTTCCGATCCCGGCGAGGATTTGGTTAAGCTATGCTATGAGTTCGCAATAGAGGTTGTTTCCGTTCCGGGACCAACCGCCTTTGCAACTGCACTTGCAATCTCGGGAATGGAAACGGGTAGGTTTACCTTTGAGGGCTTTTTGAGCGTTTCAAAAAAATCACGCTTTGAGCACCTTGAAGAAATCAAGGATGAAAAGCGCACAATCATTTTTTATGAAGCACCTCATAAGCTTGCAAACACGCTTTGCGATTTATAGAAAACCCTCGGCAACAGAAAAATTGCAATAGTGCGCGAGCTGACTAAAATTCACGAAGAGGTTATAAAAACAGATTTGAAGCAGGCGAGCGAGCTTTATTCAAACGGCTCCCTAAAAGGAGAAATAGTTCTCATCATTGAGGGCAAAAAGGAGGAGCCTGAGGAAATAACGCTTGAAGACGCCGTTGCCGAAGCAAGGGCTCTTGTTGAAAACGGAATGAGTGTAAACAGAGCCGCTAAGGAAATTGCTTCAAAAACACCGTTTAAAAAAGCGGATATATATAAAGAATTGATATGAATTGCAATATCTGTCCAAGAAAATGCAATGCGCAAAGAGAAGGCGCACGGGGCTTTTGCAGAGCACCCGAATGCTTTAAGCTTGCAAGGGCGGCGCTTCACTTTTGGGAGGAGCCGTGCATAAGCGGAAAAAACGGAAGCGGTGCCGTGTTTTTCAGCGGCTGTAATCTTAAATGCGTTTATTGCCAAAATTACGAAATAAGCATAGGGGATAAGGGCACTCAGATAAGCGATGAAAGGCTTATTGAAATTTTTGAAGAGCTTATTGATGAGGGTGCTCAAAATATAAATCTTGTTAATCCAACCCATTATGCAACGCGTCTTGCAGAGGTTTTGTCAAAATGGAAATGCCCCGTTCCGATTGTTTATAATTCAAGCGGCTATGAAAGCGTTGAAACGCTAAGGCTTTTTGAGGGTATAGTTGATATTTATCTGCCCGATTTTAAGTATATAAGAAGCGAAAAGGCGCAAAGATACAGCAGAGCAAAGGATTATCCGCAGGCTGTTAAAGAGGCTCTTTTTGAAATGAGACGCCAGCAGCCCGAGGATATATTTGAAAACGGAATAATGAAAAGGGGAATGATTATCCGCCATTTAATTCTTCCGCAAAACACTAATTCCTCACTTGAAATTATTGATTACATAAAGGAAAATTTTGAAAGCACCTATTTAAGCCTTATGGCGCAGTATGTTCCGTGCGGAAGGCTTGAGCAATTTCCCGAGCTTCAAAGAAAAATTACAAAAAGGGAATATGAAAAGGTTGTTAATTATGCCTGCCAAAAGGGGCTTCAAAGGGTGTTTGTTCAGGAGCTCGGCTCTGCCGATAAAATGTATATCCCTCCGTTTGATCTAAACGGAGTTATATAAAAAATAACTGTAAAGAAAAGGAGAAAACTATGAAAAAGTTTTTAGCAGAATTTAAGGAGTTTATCTCAAAGGGCAATGTGCTCGACCTTGCAGTCGGCGTTATCATCGGCAGTGCGTTTTCATCAATTGTTACCGCGCTTACAGATAACATTATCAATCCGCTCATCAATTGCATAGGCGGAGCCGAAATTCAGGGTAAAATTCATCTTGTTGGCGATAATTATATTGATTACGGCGCATTCATTTCCGCAATAATCAACTTTATAATTATGGCGTTCATCATCTTCCTTATCGTTAAAGCCGTTAATAAGATGATGTCTATCGGCAAAAAAGAAGAGGAGGAGGCACCTGCCGCTCCAACAACAAAGATATGTCCGTTTTGCAAAAGCGAAATTGACATAGATGCGGTTAAATGTCCGCATTGCACCTCCGATATTCCTGCCGAGGAATAACGGATATTTCAGAGAGGGTGAAAATTTATGAAAAAACAGGAGTTCAGCTTTAATTCCGCAACAGGCGTTTGCAAAATTTACGGCTGTGAATATCTGCCGGATAATAATGAGGTTAAAGCAGTTGTTGCCATTCATCACGGTATGGCGGAGCATCAGCAGCGCTATCGTGATTTTATAAGCTTCTTAACCGAAAACGGCTTTGCTGTTTTTATGCACGATATGGCAAACCACGGCAGGTCAAATCAAAATAAAAAGGAAACAGGCTATTTTGGTAAAAAGGACGGCTATAAGGCACTTGTTGAGGATTTCAGAACGGTTTTTCTTATGGCTAAGGAAAAGTATCCCGATAAAAAAATAATTGTTATGGGTCATTCAATGGGCTCGTTTATAGTTCGTTGCTTCACCGCTTGGCACAGTGAGGCAGGCTTTGACGGCGCAATTTATATGGGCACGGGCGGTGCGAATCCTATGGCAAGCGCAGGCGATTTTGTTTCGGGCGCAATGGCAAAGCTTTCGGGTCCGCTTCACAAATCAAGCCTACTTGACAAAATGACCTTCGGCTCATATAACAATAAGTTTGAAAAGAGAACAAGCTTTGATTGGCTTACGCGCGATACGGATATTGTTGATGAATACATAGCCGATGAATACTGCGGCTTCCTGTTCAGCGCGCAGGGTATGAACGATCTTGTTAAGCTCAATATTCACGCAAACTGCGAGGAATGGTATAATGCCGTGCCGAAGGATATTCCCATTCTTGTTATCAGTGGAGATATGGATCCCGTCGGTAATTACGGAAGTGATATAAAGGATATTCACGCAAAGCTGAAATCAACAGGTCATTCAAAGGCTGTTTTAAAGCTTTATAAGGACGGCAGACACGAGATTTTAAATGAAATAAATAAAAAAGAGGTTTATGAGGATATTCTGTCCTTTATTCAAACCGATGTGTTAGGAGATTGATTTTTATGTTGTTCAAACCCGATTATGATGAAAACGGAAAAAAGGTTCTTTGCGAAATGAACGGCGTTAATTCCGAAATGATGATGGATATTTATGTTAAAATCCTCAAAAAGGGCGAAACGCTCGAAATTTTCGAAAAGAGCAATGAGTGCGCAGTTCTTCTTTTAAGCGGAAGGGTTAATTTTGAGGTTGGTGAAAGCATAAACGAAATTTGCCAAAGAGCAAATCCCTTTGAAAAGAAGCCCTATGCCGTTCATTTTCCGAAAGAGGTTAAGGCTGTTATAACCGCCTTGGAGGAAAGCGAGGTTCTTGTTCAGCAAACCGATAATGATAAAAGCTGGGAGCCTGTTTTCTACAACCCCGAAAACTGTCTTTATCAGGAATTCGGCAAGGGTCAGTGGGGCGGCGCAGGCCACAGAATTGTTTCAACTATGTTTGATTTGGATAATGCTCCTTATTCAAATATGGTTATGGGCGAGGTTTTCAATCAGCCGGGTAAATGGTCATCCTATCCTCCTCATCATCATCCTCAGCCGGAGGTTTATTATTATCAGTTTGACCGCCCCGAAGGCTTCGGAGCAGGCTTTGAGGGAGACACTCCTTATAAAACCGAAAACGGCTCCTGCCTTTGCAGAAGAGGCGGAAATGCTCATCAGCAGGTAACCGCACCGGGCTATAAAATGTATTATGTTTGGCTCATCAGGCATATAGACGGCGACCCGTGGGATAAAACAAGAATTTATGTTCCAGAATATGAGTGGCTTGCAAATGCAGATTGATATGAAAGAAAAAGGCGTTATTTTAAACGGCATTGAAGATATAAAAAGCCTTTCTAATATAAAAAAGCCGTTTCTCTGCTGCGGCAAAAGCTTTGAAAAAACAAAGGCTTATGAGTTCTTAAAGGAAAATTTTGATTTAACCGTGTGGGACAAAATAAGACCTAATCCAAGATATGAGGATATGCTTTCTGCGGCAGATTTGTTTAAAGAAAACGATTGCGATTTTCTTATCGGAGCAGGCGGAGGCTCTCCGCTTGACTCTGCTAAAATGATAAAGCTTCTCATAACAAATCCTTATGAAACGGCTTTGTCGGAGCCTATGGCAGATAATTCAATACCTTTTCTTGCAATACCAACAACCTCGGGCACAGGCTCGGAGGCAACAAAATATTCAATTTTCTATGTTAATGAAAATGAAAAGCATTCAATCAGCAACGATGCGTTCCTTCCCGATTATGTTATTCTTGATGAGGATTTTTTAAAAACAGTTCCTCCTTATCAAAGAAGATGCACCGCAATGGATGCTCTTTGCCACGCAATCGAAAGCCTTTGGAATGTTAAAAGCACGGAGGAAAGCAGGGGATATGCCGAAAAGGCAATTAAGCTTTTCTGCGAAAATAAGAACGGCTATATCGCAAACGAAAAAAGCGCAAACAGAGGAATGCTTCTTGCCTCCTACTATGCAGGCAAGGCGATAAACATAACCTCAACAACCGCCGCTCACGCGATGTGCTATAACATAACAATAAACTGCAATACGGCTCACGGCCATTCCGTTGCCGTTAATCTGCGTGAAATTTGGGATTATATGAACACCCATAATGAAAAGGTTAATGATGCACGGGGCAGGGAATATGTGCTTAAAACGCTTGATAAAGCAGGCACCTTGCTCGGCGGAAATAATTCAGAGGACGGCGCAAAAATTTTCGCCCGCCTCGTTGATGAATTTGAGCTTTACACTCCCGTTGCACCAAAGGAAGCCGTGCTCGGCTTTGCAAAAAGCGTTAATCCCGATAGGCTTCTCAATAATCCCGTAACGCTCAGCGGCGAAGCGGTTGAGGAAATATATAAAAGGGTTTTTCACATTAAATGAAGAGTTTAAAATTATCAAAGCCTGCCGTTATGATACCGCTTGCGCTTTTCTGTTGCTTTCTGTGGGGCTCTGCATTTCCCGCAGTTAAAACGGGCTATAAGCTCTTTTCGGTGGCGGCAGACAGCAGTGCATCGCAAATACTTTTTGCAGGTGTGCGCTTTATGCTTGCAGGCGTTCTTGTTATCATATTCGGCTCTGCTTTGTCAAAAAAATTTCTTTATCCTAAGGATTTAAAATCGGCAGGCAGATGCCTTGTGCTTTCCCTTTTTCAAACCGTTTTGCAATATACGGCGTTTTATATCGGCCTTGCGCATATAAGCGGAGTTAAATCAAGCGTTCTCGTTTCGCTCAATGTTTTTATTTCGCTGATTATCTCCTCCGTTATCTGCAAAATGGAAAGGCTGACTGCTTCAAAAGCGGTCGGAAGCCTAATCGGCTTTGCAGGCGTCGCTTTAATAAGCCTTAACTCAGCAGGCGCACTTTCGGGCTTTTCAATAAACGGCGAGGGCGCAATTATACTTTCGGCGATTGCATATTCTGTTTCAAGCGTTTTAATTAAACGCTTTTCGGAAAAGGACGATCCCGTTATGCTTTCGGGCTGGCAGTTCCTTGTCGGCGGAGCGGTGCTGGCGGTCGCAGGCGGAGTGCTCGGAGGAAAAATATCTGCGCAGTCGGGAGTTAAGCCGTATCTGCTTTTGCTCTATCTTGCGTTTATTTCAGCCGCGGCATATACGCTTTGGGGACTTTTGTTAAAGCATAATCCCGTTTCAAAGGTTTCCGTTTTGGGCTTTATGAATCCCGTTTTCGGCGTTTTGCTTTCGGCTCTCGTTTTGGGCGAGGCGCAGGAGGCGTTCAGCGCAAAAAATCTTATTTCGCTTCTCCTCGTTTGCATCGGAATTTATACCGTTAATGCAGATTTCGGTAAAAATAAAAAACTAAAACAAAAATAAAAGCACCTCATTGGGGCACCCTCCGTAAGGAAGGTGCCCCAATGTGTGGCTCCTGTATCAAAATTAAATAATTGATGTGCGTTTTGCGGTATAGCTATTAGCTATGCCGTTTTTTGTTACACACCTTTTCAAAGTGTGTAACCCACTATGACACTTCACTCCGTGCAAAGATGTTAGCGGGTTTAAAAATGCAACTTGTATAAAATATTATCCATAGTCACATTTTGAAATATCCCATTATTAACTTTACGCTATACTTTGCTAAGACCTAATACCCGTCGAAAGAAAAAACGGCAGAGAACGAGTCTCTGCCGTGAAAGAGATTTATTTGTTAATTCTGCCTTCAGCATAGTTGATTTCTTCCTCTATGCTTTTTACATACTCGT
>JALEZT010000172.1 GCA_022772725.1 Eubacterium sp. | reverse complement strand
AGGATCTATCATACCTGCAAGACCGATATAGCAAAGGTCCTTTTCAAGAAATTCGGGACTTTCACTTTGAGGAATATCGGTATGCGATTTCATTGCAACGCAGAGAACGCGAAGAGCCTTGTCTGCCATTTCCTTGTTTTGAGCAAGGATTTCTTCTTTAACCTCATCTGTCATGGCAACTCTTTTGCCGTTAATAAGAGCCTGCGTGCATCTACCGAGAACAACATCGGGAGCACCCTTTGTGTATTGAACAAAGCCGTGCTTAATTGATTTATGAACGGTGCTCATCATTTTTCTTGATGAATCAAACGGAGCCTCTGCAACACGCGGAAATTCCTCTTCAAGCATAGGCTTCGGCATTTCAAGCCTTTTTGCCCATTCAACAAGAGCGGCTTCTGTCGGCTCGCCCTTTACCTCACCGTCCTCAAGCTTTGCATCGGAGCAAAGAGCCATTGCCTGAGCAATAAGCTTTTCGTTATCTCCCTTATACTCAACAACAGTCATCTTGTTTTGAGTAAGCGTTCCTGTTTTATCGGAGCAGATAATCTGTGTACATCCAAGCGTTTCAACCGCCGTTAAGCGTCTGATAACCGCATTGCGCTTGCTCATTTTTGTTACGCCGATTGAAAGCACAATCGTTACAACTGCGGCAAGTCCCTCTGGGATTGCGGCAACCGCAAGAGAAACGGCAACCATAAAGGTGTCGAGCATTGAATCAAAGGTGGGTGTTTGACCTGTTACAAATGTGCGTATAATATCAATTGCAAAAATAAAAACGCAAATGCCGAGAACGAGATAGGAAAGGATTTTTGAAAGCTGATTAAGCTTGATTTGAAGCGGAGTGTCGCCCTCCTTTGCATCGTTGAGCGCATCGGCTATTTTGCCCATTTCCGTATCCATGCCCGTTGCAACAACAACTGCCTCGCCTCTGCCGTAAACAACATTGGAGCCCATATAACACATATTTTTCCTATCGCCGAGCGGAACATCATCGGAGCCCTCGGGATTAATCGGCTCTGTTTGCTTATTAACGGGAACAGATTCGCCCGTCAGCGCCGCCTCTTCAATTTTCATAGAGGCAGACTTGATAATTCGGCAATCGGCAGGCACGCTGTCGCCCGCTTCAAGAACAACAATATCGCCCGTTACAATATCCTCGGAATGAACGGTTACCGTTTTTCCGTCTCTTATAACATGGCTTGTTGCCGCGGCAATCTCCTGCAAGGCTTCGATAGCCTTTTCTGCTTTTGATTCCTGATAAACGCCGAGAATTGCATTAATAATTACAACAAACATAATTATTATTACATCGGATGGAAATTCATGCTCATAAACAGATGTTATTGCAGAAATAACCGCCGCCACGATGAGTATAATAATCATCGGGTCTGCAAGCTGCATTAAAAATCTGTGCAAGAGCGTTTCCTTTTTGGCTTCGGCAAGCTTATTTTTGCCGTTTTTTTGAAGCCGTTCATCTGCCTGCGCCTGAGTTAAGCCCTTTTCAGACGAGTCATAATTTTTGAGAACCTCTTCCTTTTCGCAAAGATATTCTTTCATTTTACCTCTACTCCTCTTAATTATTAAAAAAACCCGTATATAGTATCTCTACCATATACGAGTCTCATTCTTTAAAACTAAACCAGCCGTTTTCGGCATGCTTGTTGATTTAGTGCACATTTATAATAAATGCGGAATTACTCCCTCATAAAGTAATTTCATTATAGCATATTTGACAGAAAAAGTCAATCTGTCAACAGTAAAGTTTTGTAATAAATTCGGTAAACAATTTATAAACAAACAGAAAATAAATTGTTTCAAAAGCAAAACGCCGAGCAAAATGCTCGGCGCGTTTATCGAATGTCTTATTTCTTATCAATCTGCTTTGAATATTTTGCAAGATAAACAGTTCTCATAAGGAAGCATTCTGCCTTTGGAACATAGTGAGGACGGTTAAAGATTGTTACATCAACAACTGCCGCACAGCCCTTTTCCATTATGATTTCAAGAGCCTGCATATCTCCCTCGCTGTTTCCGCAGATAAGAGCACCGTTGCCTGCGATAAGAACGGCATTTCTTGAATTGATTGCCTTGCCAACCTTTGCGGCGCAATCATCCGTGTCGCCGTCTATCCATTCGCAGTTTTTAATATCAACACCTGCGATTTGCGCAAAATCGTCTATCATCGGAAGCATATCCTCGCCTGTGCAGGAAACCGCAACAACATTCGGCTCTGTGATATGGCGGATAATGCTAACATTCTGATTATCGTAAATAGCCTTATGAAGCTTTGCACATTTAGGAGCAATGCCGTTAATGCCAAGGCCTGTTTCAAGGTCAACATCAACAGATTTATCACCAACCGTGATAGTAAACATATTGCCATTTCTTACCGATGAGCCTAAATCGCATATACTTTCGGGCATCGGGTCGGAATCTTTTCTTTTGAGGAAATAATCTCTTTTAGCGTCCTCCGAATATTCCTTTGCCCAGGAATGACGGAGATAGTTATCCTTGATAACTCTTTCGCAGCATTTTTCAAGAGAATCCGCAATATCAAATGCGTGCTCATAGCTGTCGCCCATACAGAGCGCACCGTGGTGCATCAGCATTACTGCTCTTGCACCCGGATTCATCATAATGCACATTTCAACCTTTTTGCGAAGCGAATCGGTTGTTGACATAGCATAAGCGCCGCACGGAACGGTATCGCCCAAAACAGGCTTAAATTCTTTATATACATTTCTGATTTCCATTCCCGTTATGCTGACGATTGTTGCCGCCTTTTGATGAGTATGTATAACGAAATCAACAGTCGGATGATGTCTGTATGCCGCGGCGTGAACACCCTTTTCGGAGGAGGGCTTAATATCTCCCTCATAAGAGCAATCATCAATATTAACAACAACGATTTCATCGGGAGTAAGGTCCTCATAAGCTCTGCCCGACGGAGTTATAACAAACTGTGTGTCGGAAATACGGGCTGAAACATTGCCCCATGTGCGCGCAATAAGACCTGTTTCAATAAGCTTT
>JALEZT010000136.1 GCA_022772725.1 Eubacterium sp. | reverse complement strand
CGAGCTTCCGCCTGCTTCGTATATGACGGTTAAAAACGGCAATGTAAGCATAAAGCAGTATTGGCGTTTAACCGCCAAGGAGCACACGGATAACGAGGCGCAGACTATTGAAAAAACGCATTTCCTTGTTACCGACGCAATTAAAAGACAGCTTGTTTCCGATGTGCCGTTATGCACCTTTTTGAGCGGTGGACTTGATTCCTCGATTATAAGCGAAATTGCCTCACGCGAATACTTAAAGCGCGGAGATAGGCTAACAACATATTCCGTTGATTATACAGATAACGATAAGTTTTTCAAGGCGAGTGTTTTTCAGCCGAATAAGGACAGCGACTATATAAATCTTATTTCCGATTATATAAAAAGCGAGCACAAAAATATTGTGCTTGACAACAAAGCCGTTGCGCTTGCGCTTAAAGAGAGCACCGAGGCAAGAGGACTTCCGGGCTTTACAGATGTTGATTCCTCGCTGATGCTATTCTGCCGTGAGGTTAAAAGGGAGCATACGGTTGCGCTTTCCGGCGAGTGCGCAGACGAGATTTTCGGCGGATATCCTTGGTATCATAACAAGGCTATTCTTTTTGAGGACACTTTTCCGTGGAGCCGCTCAACAGATGTCAGAAAAAGCATCTTGAAGGACGGATTACTCAAAAACGCCGATGATTTTGTGCGCAGTAAATACCTTGAAACCGTTTCAAAAACGGATTATCTTGAAAGCGACGGAAAAACAGAGCGCCGTATGCGCGAAATGTTTATGCTCAATATGGATTGGTTTATGCAAACGCTTCTTATGCGCAAGGACGCAATGAGTATGGAAAGCTCTCTTGAGGTTCGAGTTCCGTTTTGCGATTACAGAATTGCCGAATATGCCTATAATATGCCGTGGAGCCTTAAATCGCTAAACGGCAGGGAAAAGGGTATTTTGCGAAAGGCGTTTGAAAACGAGCTCCCCGAGGAAATCGTTTACAGAAAGAAAAGCCCTTATCCCAAAACATATAATCCTGATTATTTTAACGAGGTGTGCAGGCTTACCCGTGAGGTGCTTGCCGATAAAGGCTGCCCGCTTTATGAAATGCTGAACACAAAAAGGCTTGAAGAGCTTATGGAAAATCCCGATATGCTCGGTGAGCCGTGGTACGGTCAGCTTATGAAGGGCCCTCAGGTGCTTGCTTATGTTGTTCAAATCTATTATTGGATAAAGGAATATAAGGTTAAATTTGTTTAACAAAAACACCCTGCTCGGCTTGGCAGGGTGTTTTGATTTTTATTAACTTACGGAATAATAAACCCTGTTTGCAATGTTTTCGGGTTTAATTGAAAAGCCGAATCTAAATGCAATTCTTGAAAACTCCGATGCGCTTGACTTAACATTATTAACGCATTTAACGGTTATTTGCTCCTTGTCTATTGAGCCGTTGCCGAGAAGAATTTTTTTCTCCTCTCCGGGAAGCAGGTCAAAGCAATTGTCGGAAAGGGGAGCGCTGCTGCCTTTAATATCAATAAAAACCTTGCGTGCGTATGTGTTGCTTTTCAGCGTTAGCTCGTTGCCTGAAAGCGAAACGGTAATATCCGCCGCTTTGAGCCTTGCCTTACGCTCGGGAGTAAGCATAATTGTTTTCTGTGAGACAGGCTCTCCCTCGCAATAAAGCCTTGCAATTGCAAAGCAATGCTTTTTGTTAAAGCCTCTTAAAGACGCTTTGAGCACACTTAAAGCAGAAACGCTTGGCGAGGAAATATGGGCTGATTTTTCAAAAAGCAACTTTCCATCAAAGCTCATTATTTTAAATTCAACACGGCATTTTTTCTCTTCAAGCGTGTCGTTAATAACATAAACCTCGGCGGAGCCTTTGTTCTCTTTAATTGAAACTGCAAGCGGAGCAAAGAAGCGTTTTGCTTCATACATAAGTGGCTTCCATTTTCCGCTGTAATCAACCGATGACCAGCTCGGAGCACCCCAGCAATCGTTTAACTGCCACCATAATGCGCCGTTGCACCTGCCCGAATTTCTGCGCCAATGCTCTGCGGCGTTGCCCACACATTCTGCCTGCGTAAGCCCCGTTAAATAAATTAAATCGTCAAAGCTATCGGGCTTTTTATATTTTTCAAGCAGATAGAAAAGCATTTTGCTGTTGCCCGAAAGGCATTTTTGATGATGAAGCATTGTTTTTGAATAAAGGTCAAGCTCATCCTTTTCTGCAAATTGCTCAATGCAGTCAATTGAGGGAAGCGATTCCATTCCGTATTCACTGCAAAAGCGCGTGTATCTTTTTGTGTAGTATTTAAGATTTTTACTGCCGTGCCAAACATGCCACATATGCGTGTCTCCGCATTTATCGGCAGTTATGTTTTTTCTGAATCCGTTTCCTATCGGAGAGGTTTCGATAAAGGGAGTTACTTCATCATACTTGCGAAGCTCCTCGGGCAGTATCTCATAAAAGAATTTTTTATACCATTTAACGATATTTGCCGTTTCGGGTAGATGCGCAAACATAAATTCAATTTCGTTGTTTCCGCACCAAAGCGCAAGTGAGGGGTGGTGCATTATGCGCTTAACATTATATTCAACCTCTTTTTTAACGCTTTCAAGATATTCCTCGTTATAGAACGGATACATTAGGCAGGCAAACATAAAGTCCTGCCAAACAAGAAGCCCCTTTTCGTCGCAAAGCTCATAAAATTCGTCTGCGCCGTAATAGCCTCCGCCCCAAACACGAAGCATATTAAAGTTTGCCTTTATTGCCGAATCAATAATATCTTCATAGGATTTTTTATTTATCCTGTCCGGCAGAGCGTCGGTGGGGATAAGATTTGAGCCCTTTGCAAAAACGGGTATTCCGTTTAATATAAACTGAAAATTATTTCCGTATTCGTCAGCTTTTCTGTTTAATTCAATCGTTCTTAATCCGATTTTCTTTGAAATGCCGTTTATTGATATTTCATAAAGCGGTTGTGTTTCTCTGCCGGAGAGCTCTCTTGTCCACCAAAGCTCAGGATCTTCAATGTCAATCTGCGCCTTTCCCGAGGTCAGCGCAAAT
>JALEZT010000128.1 GCA_022772725.1 Eubacterium sp. | reverse complement strand
CACAACGCATTTATCCCGAATGATTAATCATACTTAAATACTTCAAGAAACGAAAAACGCTAAATGCCGCAGGAGCTCTTGCTTCTGCGGCATTTCATTGTTGCGCCTGAAAAATTCAGGCTCTCTTTTACTTGACTTTATATATATTATAATATATAATTAATTGATTAAAATATGTTAAAGGAGTATCTTTTTATGGCAACAAAAACTTTTAAAATGACGGCTGCCGGCAAGGCAGAACTTGAAAAGGAACTTGAAGCTCTCAAAACAGAGGGCCGTATTGATATAGCTGAAAAGCTTAAGGTTGCCCGTTCTTACGGCGACCTTTCGGAAAACAGCGAATATGATGAGGCGAAATCCGAACAGGCAAAAATAGAGGCTCGTATCACAGAGCTTGAATATCAGCTTGACCACGCAGAGATTATTGACACCGCCGCAAAAAATGCAGTTTCAATGGGCTCTGTTGTAACCGTTAAGCGTGTTTCGGACGGTGTTAAGGCAGTTTATGAAATAGTAGGCTTTGCACAGTCTAATCCGTCTGAGGGAAAAATTTCCGATGAAAGCCCCGTAGGCAAGGCTCTTATGGGTGCAAAGAAGGGCGAAACGGTTATCGTTGAGGCTCCTATCGGAAATCTTGAATATAAGATTGTTTCAATAAAGTAATTCAAAGAGGTAGAATATATGGCAGGAAAGTTTGAAATCAGCAAAAGGGCTGACGGCACTTTCGGTTTTGAATTTAAAACAGATGAAAAGGTTTATGCTTCTTCCCCCGTTTTTGAAAAGGAGGACGATTGCAAAAGAGGCGTAAAGGCTGTTAAGAAAAACAGCAGAATGAAAATTCAAAATGCAATTGCCGGCGACGAGGAAAAAACAAATCCGAAATTTCTTGTTGAGGCAGAGGGAGAAAAGGTTAGGTTTACTCTCTTTCTTCAAACAGGAGCCGTTGCCTGCACAGGTGTTGCACAAAGCGAAGAGGAAGCGCTTGAAAGCATTAAGTTTATAGGCGATAATGCAAACTCCGCTCAAATGTGCACGGCTGAAATCGTTTTATCCGAAAACGAGCAAAAACAAATAAGAATAGAAAAGCTTGCCGCTTTGCAAAAAGAGGGTAAGGACCCGTTTGAAATAACAGTTGCCACTCAAACCCATAAAAGCGACGAAATCAAGGCTGATTATGACGCCCTTGAAGGCAAGGATGTCTGCGTATGCGGCAGAATAATGACAAGGCGTGATATGGGCAAGGCAAACTTCATTGATTTGCAGGACAGAAACGGAAGAATACAGGTTTATGTTCGCTTAAATGATGTGGGCGAGGACACCTTTGCAGAATTTAAAAAGTGGGATTTAGGCGATATTGTTGAGGTTAAGGGCTTTGTTTTCAAAACAAGAACGGGCGAAATTTCCGTTCACGCAAACGAAATCAGGCTTCTTGCAAAGTCGCTTCTTCCGCTTCCCGAGAAATTCCACGGCTTAACGGATACAGACACAAGATACAGAAAACGCTATCTTGATATGATAATGAATCCCGATGTTAAGGAAACCTTTATTAAGCGCTCAAAGATTATTTCATCAATCAGAAATTATCTTGACAGTCTTGGATTTATTGAGGTTGAAACTCCTATTTTAAATAATATCCCCGGCGGCGCGGCGGCAAGACCGTTTATAACTCATCACAACACGCTTGATATGGATATGTATCTTCGTATTGCAACAGAGCTTTATCTTAAAAGGCTTATAGTAGGCGGTATGGAAAGAGTTTATGAAATCGGCAGAAATTTCAGAAACGAGGGTATGGATGTTAGGCACAACCCCGAATTTACCTGTATAGAGCTTTATCAGGCGTTTACCGATTATCACGGTATGATGGAAATTGCCGAAAATATCATCAGAAATGCGGCAAACGAGGTTTGCGACGGCAATCTTCACATAACCTTTAACGGCACGGAGATAGACCTTGAATCGCCGTTTGAAAGAATAACGATGATAGACGCCGTTAAGAAATTCAGCGGTGTTGATTTTGCCGAATTTATGAGCGATAATGAAAAGGCAATTGAGGTTGCAAACGAAAAGGGCGTTGAAATTGCTCCCGGAAAAGCAACCTGGGGAGATATTCTTAATTCCTTCTTTGAGGAATTTGTTGAAGAAAACCTTATTCAGCCAACCTTTATTATGGATTATCCCGTTGAGGTAAGCCCGCTTACAAAGAAAAAGCCCGGCTGTCCCGCATTAACGGAGCGTTTTGAGCTCTTCATTCTCGGCGGAGAATACGGAAATGCTTATTCGGAGCTCAACGACCCGATAGACCAAATGGAACGCTTCCAGGCTCAAATGAAGCTTCGCGAAGCAGGCGACGACGAGGCTAATATGATAGACGAGGATTTCGTTACTGCGCTTGAATATGGTATGCCTCCAACAGGCGGCCTCGGCATAGGCATAGACAGACTTGTTATGCTTCTTACGGATTCATACAGTATAAGAGATGTTCTTCTCTTCCCCACGATGAAGCCTTTAAATAAATAATTTTTATATAACGGAGATGTAATTATGAGATCAGATTTAATCAAAGAGGGCCCGTCAAGAGCCCCTCACCGTTCTCTCTTACGAGCTCTCGGAATTGACGAACTCGAAATGAAAAGGCCGTTTGTTGCCGATGTTAATTCAAAAAGCGACTATATTCCGGGCCATATGCATCTTGACAAAATTGCGGAGCAGGTTAAAGCCGGCATAAGAAATGCAGGCGGCGTTCCGTTTGAATTTAACACCATCGGCGTTTGCGACGGTATTGCAATGAACCACAGAGGTATGAAATACAGCCTTTGCTCAAGAGAGCTTATTGCCGATTCAATTGAGGTTATGCTTACCGCTCATCCGCTTGATGCAATCGTTTTCATTCCTAACTGTGATAAAATTGTTCCGGGTATGCTTCTTGCCGCTTGCAGACTTAATTTGCCGTGTATCTTTATTTCGGGCGGTCCAATGCTTCCCGGAAGAAGCACCGAAACAACTAACAGAATAGGACTTTCCGAGCAGTTTGAATATGTAGGTGCAAATGCAGTAGGCAAAATGAGTGATGCAAATCTTGAATCCTGCGCATTTACCGCATGCCCAACCTGTGGCTCCTGCTCGGGTATGTACACCGCAAATTCAATGAATTGCTTAACCGAAACAATCGGTATGTCGCTTCCCGGCTCGGGTACAATTCCTGCCGTTATGAGCGCAAGACTTCGCCTTGCAAAAATGGCAGGCGAAAGAGTTATGGAGCTTCTTAAAGAGGATATTAAGCCAAGCGATATCATCACGGAAAAGGCAATTGAAAATGCTATGAGAACCGATATGGCTATCGGTTGCTCAACAAATACAATTCTTCATTTAACGGCTGTTGCTCACGCCGCAGGCCACGATATTAATCTTAACGACCTTGACGCTTACGGCAGAAAAACTCCTCAAATCTGCAAGCTTAATCCTGCATCATCTGTGTTTATTACGGATTTAAACGATGTGGGCGGTATTCAGGCAGTAATGAAGGAGCTTGCAAGAGGCGGTATGATTAACACGGATTGCCTTACTGTCAGCGGAACTGTTGCAGACAGAATTGCCGCGGCACCGGACGCAGACGGAGAGATTATACATACTATTGAAAATCCGTTTTCGGCAGACGGCGGTATAGCAGTTCTTACGGGCAATCTTGCAGAGGAGGGCTCGGTAGTTAAGAAGGGCGCAGTTGCTCCCGAAATGATGAAGCATAAGGGCCCTGCAAAGTGCTATAACAGTGAGGAAGAAGCCATTGAGGCTATCACCGGCGGCAAGGTTGTTGCAGGTGATGTTGTTGTTATCCGCTATGAAGGACCCAAGGGCGGTCCGGGAATGAGAGAAATGCTTTCCCCAACCTCCGCTATTATCGGTATGGGTCTCGGAAATTCAGTTGCTCTCTTAACAGACGGCCGTTTCAGCGGCGCAACAAGAGGCGCATCAATCGGTCATGTCAGCCCCGAAGCGGCAGAGGGCGGTACAATCGCACTTGTTGAGGACGGCGACGAAATCGAAATTGATATTCCTGCAAGAGTTCTTCGCGTGAATGTTTCCGATGAGGTTCTTGCTCAAAGAAAAGCAAAATGGCAGCCTCCCGTTCAGGAGCTTACAGGCTACCTTAAAAGATATGCCCAGCATGTTCAAAGCGGTTCAAAGGGCGCTGTTTTTGAAGATTAATCAAGGCAAGTAATGTTAAAATCACATTTGTATTACTAAGGAAATATAAATGATAAAAGAGGAAAATATGCCTGCGGATAATTCCGCAGGCAGCAGTTCTAAAAGCAGGCATAAAAAAAGAAAAAGTGTTTTGGAATATATT
>JALEZT010000126.1 GCA_022772725.1 Eubacterium sp. | reverse complement strand
CCTCAACGGAGCCGTCTTCAAAGCGGGTTATAATAATCTTATTACCTCTGCCCTCTCTGGCTTCATCAATTGAGTTGCTCATTATTTCAAAAATTGAATGCTCGCAGCCCTCTATACCGTTTGAACCGAAAATAACGGCAGGGCGCTTTCTTACACGGTCGGCACCCTTTAAGGTTACAATGCTTTCATTTCCGTATTCTTTCTTTTTAGCCATACTTACCTCCGTAAAGAAGTTTTACAGATTTATATTATACAATATATTGTATTTTTGTCAAGAATTTGTAATAATTATTACAATATAAAGATTTCAATTTAATAAATTTTAAATACCTAATCAAAAAAATAAGGCGTGTAATTCACGCCTTATTTTAAGTTTAAATATTTAATTTATTCATTTTCATCGTTTGAAGAATTTTATTCTTCGCTTTGAGCGGTTGCTTCCTCCGAATCGGAATTTTCCTCAAATGCTTCATTCTCCTCTGCGCTTTCAGGCTCAGCAGTTTGATTTTCCTCTTCTGCTTCTGCTTCCTGAACTTCCTCTTTTACGGGAAGCTCGCCTGTTTTCATAAGAGAATCAAATTCCTCTGCGTTGATTTTTTCACGCTCAATAAGAGTTTCGGCAACAAGGCTGAGCTTATCAAAATGCTCTTTAAGAAGCGATTCTGTTTTATCGTAAGCGTTTTTCATAAGCCTTTCGATTTCGGAATCAATTCTTGCAGAGGTTGCTTCACTGTAATTATTAACATGACCGTAATCTCTGCCGAGAAATACCTCGCCGTTATCATCACTGTAAACAACAGGTCCGATTTCATCGCTCATACCGTATTTTGAAACCATATCCCTGCAAATCTGCGATGCTCTTTGTAGGTCGCTTGAAGCACCTGTTGAAATATCGTCAAGCGCAATTGCGTCCGCAACACGACCGCCGAGCATTGAAACAAGCAAATCAAGCATTTCGTTTTTAGAGGTATAATTTTCCTCCTGCGGCTGATACATTGTGTATCCGCCTGCGCCGAGGCCTCTCGGAATGATTGAAATTTCTTTAACGGGATCGTGATTTTCAAGATAATATGCAACAACTGCGTGTCCGGCCTCATGATAAGCGGTAAGCTTTTTAGCCTTTTCACTGTATTTATGCGATTTTTTCTCCGTGCCCATTTCAACACGCGTTGTGGCGTCTTGAATTTCCTCGGAGGTTATTGCCTTTTTATTTCTTCTTGCAGTAAGAAGAGCTGCCTCATTAAGAAGATTTTCAAGGTCTGCACCTGTAAAGCCGATTGTACCCTTTGCAACCTCTTTAAGATCAACATCGGGAGCAAGCGGCTTATTCTTTGAATGAACTTTAAGAATATCCTCTCTTCCCTGCGTGTCGGGTCTGTTAACGGTTATCTGCCTGTCAAATCTGCCGGGACGAAGCAATGCAGGGTCAAGTACATCGGGACGGTTTGTTGCGGCAATAACAATAACACCGCTGTTTGTTCCGAAGCCGTCCATTTCAACAAGAAGCTGATTCAGAGTTTGCTCTCTTTCATCGTTTCCGCCGCCCATACCTGTGCCTCTGTGGCGTCCAACGGCGTCTATTTCATCAATAAACACAATTGCAGGAGCTTTCTTAATTGCCTGCGAGAAAAGGTCTCTTACACGGCTTGCACCTACTCCGACATACATTTCAACAAAATCGGAGCCCGAAATTGAAAGGAAAGGTGCGCCTGCCTCACCGGCAACTGCCTTTGCAAGAAGAGTTTTACCCGTTCCGGGAGGGCCTACAAGAAGCACACCCTTTGGGATTCTTGCGCCAAGTTCCGTAAACTTTTTCGGGTCTTTAAGAAATTCAACAAGCTCTTCAAGCTCCGCCTTTTCCTCATCACAGCCTGCAACATCGGAAAAGGTCTTTTTATTTTTATCCTCAATGGTTTTTGTTTTAACTCTGCCGAAGCCGAGAGTTCGGTTTGTTTCATTGCTCATTGTGTCGTTCATTTTTTTCATCATAAACCAAACGGCAAGTGAGCCGAGACCGAAAATAACAATATAAGGTATTAGGTTAAATAACCAGCTCCTTGAACTGCTCTTTTTGTAATTATATTCAATTTGATTATTTGGATTGGCAGTATTATATTCATCAACGCTGTCTCTTATATCTTCAAGGAAATATGTTACGCTCGGAACGGTATATTTATGGGTTTCATCCGGCTTGTCAAAGGTTTTATATGTCAAAGCGCCCGAGGTTAAGTCGATTTCAAAGGATGAAACCTTGTTTTCCTTAAACAAAGAAACAACCTGACTGTATTTAATCTCTTCTGCATTCTGACCGCTTGCAAATGAAAATGCCAAAACCACAAGCAAAATCGGAATGAGAATATAAAATACTGCCGATTTCCAATTTTTAGACATATTGTTCATTAATCATTATCCTCCGCAGAGACTTTTAAAATCAGTACGGTTTTTGTGTTGCCGTCAACTGCAACACGCTTATCCGTGCAATATCCGTAAACCCCGATAACGCCCTTATCATCGGTTATAACGGGAACTGAGCTTCTTTCCTCGATTGGAATTTGAAGCTCATTAAAAAGCTTTTTCAAGGTTTTGGTGCAGCTTCTGCCCAAGGGAGAAATACTGTCCTCGCTCTGCCTGCATCTAACCTGCACACTGCCGATTATTTTATCATAGTCACAATAAAAATCAAACTGTTTGGCGCTAAATTCACATTTATTTAAAAAATCATTTACACAAACAGTAATTTTTTCGGCTTTAAATTTAACTGTTTGACTTTTTTTGCTTATATCCGCAATTCTTATAAAATCCTTATTGCTTACGGCAAATATACTGCCCATTATTTGAAATTTTGAATTGCAGGTAATAAGAGAATATATGCCTTCAATTCTGTTAAAATCACACGGCAGATTATTATTAGAAAGCCACCTTGAAATAATTCTTTTCTGCTCACATTCGGTTAGATTTAAAAGTCTGTCCTTTTTAAGCATATTGCTTTCGCACGCAATATTATATATCTCTTCAATATGTTTTTCAAGATATATTTCGTCTGCGCTTATGCTTGATATAAACCGAGAAACAGCGTTTTCAAAATCGGGATTAAGCCTTTGAAATTCGGGAATTATAACATTTCTTATAAAATTCCTTGAATAATCGTTACAGGCATTAGTTGAATCAACACAATATTTAATACTGTTTTTGTTTAAATAATCTCTTATTTCCTTTGAGGTTAATTCAATAAGAGGTCTTATAATCTTATCTCTTGCAGGAGGGATAGAGCATGCGCCTTTGAGAGAGGTTCCCCTTGCAAGCCTGAATAAAAGCGTTTCAGCATTGTCCGAAAGATTATGCGCAGTAGCGATTTTATCGCAATCAAAGGTGCTGAAATATTCATATCTTTTATTTCTGCTGTATTCCTCAACACCCATTCCCGCCTTTTCGGCTTCCTGAACAGCAGATATATGGAGAACGCCGAGCTCAATACCGTTTTTATTGCAATACTCCTCAACAAAACGGCAATCGTTTAGGCTTTCCTCTCCCCTTATGCCGTGCTCAATATGAGCCGCTTTTAAGGTTAAAGAATATTCCTCCTTAACCGAAAGCAGATATTCGGAGAGCATAACGGAATCTGCGCCGCCCGAAAAAGCAATGAGCACAGTGTATCCCTTTGAAAGAAGATTATATTTTTTTACCGTTTGGTTGATTTTATTCTTCATATTTCTTTTCAATGCTTCTGAATCGGGTAAATTCCTTATCAAAGGTCATTTCGATAGTGCCTGTTGCACCGTGTCTGTTTTTAGCAACAATAAGCTCTGTTGAATTAGCGTCAATATCGTCCTGCTTATCCTCGTCAACCTCTCCTCGATAGTAATCCTCTCGGTAAAGGAACATAACAATATCTGCGTCCTGCTCAATAGAGCCCGATTCACGAAGGTCTGATAACTGAGGCTTGTGGCTTTTACCTCTGCCCTCTGTTCCTCTTGAAAGCTGGGCACAGCAAATAACGGGAATTTTTAAATCCTTTGCCATCATTTTGAGATTTCTTGTTATTTCGGAAACCTCTTGAACTCTGTTTTCCTTGCGAACTGCCGATTGAATAAGTCCGAGATAGTCGATTATTACTATATCAACATCCTTGAGCCTGCGTATTTTTGATTTGATTTCGGGAACGGTTGTGTTTGAAGCGTCGTCAAGATAAAGCTCAGCCTCCTCAAATTCGCCTGCCGCATTGCCGAGCCTTACCCATTCATCATCGGTAAGCTCGCCTGTGCGAAGCTTTTGGCTCGGAACACCTGCACGGGAAGATAAAAGTCTTTCCGCAAGCTGCTCCTTAGTCATTTCAAGGCTGAAAAATACGCATTTTTTCTTTGCAATCATTGAAACATTCTGCGCAAGGTTAAGCGCAAAGGAGGTTTTACCCATAGCAGGACGGGCGCCTATAAGAATTAAATCGGATTTATTAAGTCCTGTTATGTACTTATCAAGCATACCGAAGCCGGACGGGATTGCCTTAAACTTTTCCTTATCCTCGCCGTTAAGCTTATGAAAGCGGTCGTAAACCTCATTTATAATAACATCTGAAAGTCTGCGAGGACCGTCATTTGTTTTTCCCTGCCTGATATCGTATATCATCTGCTCGGCAGAATCAAGAAGCACAGATGCGTCTGCTCCGCCGCTTGAAGCGGTTTCAATAATATTCTGCGCAGTTTGAATAAGAGTGCGAAGATAAAATTGCTCCTCAACGATTTTTGCGTATGTTTCAACATTTGCCGCTGACGGAACGCTTTCTATTAAATTTACAAGATACTCGCGTCCGCCGGCAGTATCGTAAAGCCCCTCCTTTGCAAGAACATCTGCAATAACAACGGGGTCTATTTTAGCCTTTGAGCCGGTAAACATTGAAAGCATAGAGCCGAAAATAGCACGGTGTGCAGGAAGAAAGAAATATTCCTGCTTAACATGCTCTATAACCTGCTCCATACAGTCAGCATCGCAAAGTATTGAGCCTAAAACCGCTCTTTCGGCATCTGCGTCATAAGGAAGCGGAGTTAAGCCTGAATTACTGAATTCTGCCATCTTTAATCATCCATTTCTTCGGCACCGATTACTGCTCGGTTACCTGAACATAAATTTTAGCCGTTATGCCTTGATAAATCTTAATTTCAGCCTCGAATGAGCCGAACTGCTTAATATCATCAACTGAAATTTTACGCTTGTCAACATCAATTCCGAGCTCACTTTTTATTGCGGCGGAAATATCCTTTGCGGTAACAGAGCCGAAAAGCTTTCCGTTTGCGCCTGCCTTTGCAGTAAGCTTAACTGTTTTTCCGTTAAGCTTTGCCGCATCAGCCTCTGCCGCTTTAATTTCCTCTGCTTTATGGAATTTTTTTGCGTTTTCTTTATTCTTAAAATCATTCATTGCGCTTGCATTTGCTTCAATAGCAAGACCGCGCGGGAAAAGGTAGTTTCTTGCATAGCCGTCTGAGGTGTTAACAAGCTCTCCCTTTTTTCCTAAATTTTTTACATCCTGTTGAAGAATTACTTTCATAACCATTTAACCTTCCTTTCAACTGAAATTATATAAATTAGTAAAACTAAACTTCCATAATAATCGGCAAAACCATTGGCTTGCGCTTTGTTCTTTCATACATCATTTTTGAAATCTCATCACGCAAAGAGGTTTTAACCGTGTTCCAGTCGTGATATCTGCTGCTGTATGATTCCTCAATAACTCGGCAGGATAAATCACGGGCTGAATTAATAAGCTCCTCGCTTTCCCTAACATAAACAAAGCCGCGGCTTACAATATCGGGACCCGAGATAACCTCGCCCGTTTGTGAATCAATAGTTGCAACAATGATAATGATACCGTCTGCCGAAAGATGCTTTCTGTCATTGAGAACGATATTTCCGACATCTCCAACTCCGATACCGTCAACATATATATCGCCGCTCGGAACATCGTCAAGCGGTTTAATGCCTCTTTTTGAAATTTCAATATGCTTGCCTATATCGCCAACATAAATGTTCTTTTTCGCAATACCCATAGATTCTGCAAGCATTGCGTGCTTTTGAAGATGCTTTTGCTCGCCGTGTACAGGAATGAAATATTTCGGCTTAACTATGCCCATCATCAGTTTAAGCTCTTCCTGACAGGCGTGTCCCGAAACATGCACCTCATACATATTTTCATATATAACCTCAACACCGCGCTTCATAAGCTCATTAACAACATTACCCACCATTTTTTCATTTCCGGGAATGGGCGTTGCAGATATTATAACATAATCATTCGGTGTTGCGGTAACTTTTTTATGCTCTCCGTTAGCAATTTTTGTTAAAGCACTCATAGGCTCGCCCTGTGAGCCGGTTGTGATAATAACAAGCTTATCGTCAGCGTAATCTTTAATATTATCAATGCTTATTAAAATGTTTTCGGGAACATTAAGATAACCTAATTCCTCGCCTACCTGAACAAGATTTTCAAGGCTTCTGCCGACTACGGCAACCTTTCTTTTAAGGTGCTTTGCAACATCAATAATCTGCTGAACGCGGTGAATATTTGAAGCAAAGGTTGCAACAACAATTCTTCTTTTGCCCGCTTTTCTGAACAGATTAAGGAAGGACTCTCCAACAGTTTTTTCGCTCATTGTGTAGCCATGGCGCTCTGCGTTGGTTGAATCCTGCAAAAGCGCAAGAACACCGTTTGTTCCGTATTCGGCAAATTTTGCCAAATCAATCATATCGCCGTCAACAGGGGTTGTGTCTATCTTAAAGTCTCCCGTATGGATAATAACACCCGCAGGGCTTGAAATTGCAAGGCCGACTGCATCGGGAATTGAATGGTTAACATGGATAAATTCAACAGTGAATTTTCCGAGAGCAACCTTATCGTTTGGCTTTATTTCAATAAGCCTTGCACTGTTTAACAGATTATGCTCTTCAAGCTTGCCCTTGAGAAGTCCGATAGTGAGCTTTGTTGAATAAATAGGAATATTAGCCTTTTTAAGAAGATAAGGTATTCCGCCGATATGGTCCTCGTGTCCGTGAGTAATAATTAAGCCTTTAACCTTATCGATATTTTCTTCAATATAAGTGAAATCGGGAATAACGGTATCAACGCCGAGAAGCTCCGCTCCCGGAAAAGCAAGGCCGCAATCAACGATAAACATATCGTTGCCGTACTCATAAACCGTCATATTCTTACCGATTTCATTCATACCACCCAAAAATGCAATTTTAACGCTTTTCGGCATTTTATCCGCAGCTTTTGGGCGCATATTCTTCGTTACCTTTCGATAAGTGTATGTGCGCTTAGCGGAATTCCGTTTTCCGTTAAGGCTCTTATCGGAAGATGTATTCTGTTTTGCCATAAAAAACTCCTTCTTTAATTATTTTTTCCGTTCTAAAAATTTCTTATATATGATATATTATTATCTTATAAATGTCAAGTAAACAAAAAGCAAGGACGGATAAATTAACATAGAATTAACATTCA
Organism: Eubacterium sp.; assembly: GCA_022772725.1. Taxonomy (GTDB): domain Bacteria; phylum Bacillota; class Clostridia; order Oscillospirales; family Acutalibacteraceae; genus Eubacterium_R. The sequence goes on along the minus strand of JALEZT010000126.1, from coordinate 3,392 downwards.
TATTGATTATTACCTGTTTTGATGTTAAAATATACTGACAGTGAGGTAAAATTATGAAAAAAGTTGAAATATACACAGACGGCGCATGCAGCGGAAATCCCGGAAAGGGCGGTTGGGGCGCGGTTCTTGTTTATAACGGTACTGAAAAGGAAATCAGCGGTGCCGAATACAACACAACAAACAACCGTATGGAGCTTACTGCCGTTATTGAAGCATTGAAAGCGCTGAAAGTTCCCTGCGAGGTTACCGTTACAACGGATTCAAAATATGTTTGCGACGCAATTAATCAAGGCTGGGTTTATTCGTGGAAGAAAAACGGCTGGAAAAGAGGAAAAAACAAGCCTGCGCTTAATCCTGATTTATGGCAAACCTTGCTTGATGAATTAGACAAACATAAGGTTGAGTTTATTTGGGTTAAGGGGCATAACGGACACCCCTATAACGAAAGGTGCGACGCACTTGCAGTTAATGAATATTTAAAATTAAAATAAAACAGCAGGCGGAAAGAAAAACCGCCTGCATTTTTTATATGTATTCGCTTTTTACAGTTGCAATTCCTATTCCGAATTTACCCTTTGCGAGCTTAAATTCCTTTGCTGATTTTTGCAGGGAGGTTTCCTCGGGTAATGCCTTGATTTGAGACCTAAAAACAGGAAGATGTTCAAGGCCGAAAACTCTGTCGTAGGTTTGATTTTCATAATGAATCGAATAAGCTATATCAAACATATTTTGAAATTTTAATATGTTTGAATCCTTACTCATAAATTTAGAATTATCGGCGTAAAGAAGCCAGCTTTCGCAGAAAAAGCCTTTATAATTATATTCGGGAAAATATCTTTTGAAAAATTCCTTTGCCTCATTCAGCGAATTAATACAATCGTTAAAATCAAGCCTGCCGAAGCGCGGAATGTGAATATAAAGCATATTATCCCCCTTTTTAAAGGGAAGCTTTGAATAATGCAAGGTTGGGTTTTCAGCCTTATAAAACTGAAATTGCAGCCTGCCGAGCCTGAAAATCTCGAAATTAATATGATTTTTTATCCAGTTATAATTTTTAAGCCCTTTATTTGAATTTTCTTCACACCAAATGCGAATATCATCCATTGTGTCATAAAAAATACTGTCGGGTATCCCCTTTTCAATATATTTTTTATGTGTGCTCTCTGCGGCTTTAAGCATAACTGCAAGGCGGAAAATATCGCTTTTTCTTTTTAAGCAGTTAACATTTCGGTTGGATACCGCTTCGGCACAATTCAAAACGGCAATTTCCTCTTTTTCGGCAAGAGAAAGCACCTTTTCGGCAAGAGCCTTATCAAAGCTCAAATGATTAAGCAAATCAAATTCCATAGGTGTTACTGTGCCTCTGTTTGCTGAGCGGTTGCTTGCTGAGTTGTTGACTGCTGAGTTGTTTGCGCAGGAGCAGTTGTTTCGTATTTACTTGTTAATCCGCTTGAAATAACGGGAACAACCTCATATTCGATATTATAAGAGGTTAGCGTATGCAAAATTTCTTCGCTGAGGAAGGTTTCATCAGCATTTTCGTTTTGAACGGTCAGCTTTGTTCCCTCGTCAAGATATTTAATCTCACTTATAAGACCCTGCAAGCCGTCAACCTCAACACCCTCATAGAAAACATAGGTGCCCTTAACGGTTATTGTGTTTTCAAATCTATTTTCCTGCTCGGTTGTTGTTTCTGCGGGAGCGGTTGTTTCTTCCTTATTATTTGAAAGTGCTCCGCTGAAATAAAGGAAGCAGCAAAGAGCAACAAGAACAGCCGCAAAGGCTATAAGAACAGGAAGCTTACTGTTCTTCTTTTCCTTTCTGAAACGGTGGCGTTCAAGCGTTGCGGTTTCCTCCTCAACATGAGTTGAAGAAAGGTCAATATTATTAGCGGTTTCCTGATAGGAAGCGTCTGTTACCTTATGAACGATAAGCGGACTGTCGAGCTTTTCCTCAAATTTTTCATCAGCCATAATTAAATCCTCACAATAATTTTAGATAATTTTAACATATAAAGGATATTTTTTCAATATTTATTGAAATTAAATTGATTGCTTGATATAATCAAGGTAAATAATGTAAGCGGAAGTGAACTTATGAAAATTATAACCTTCGACATCGGCGGAACAAATATTAAATATGCAATTTGCAACGAGAAATTCAAGCTGACTGAAAAGCACTCTATTCCAACAGAGGCATCAAAGGGCGGTCAGTATATTATCAATAAGGTTCTTCAAATTATTGAAACCTATAATAATATCGACAGAGTTGCAATCAGCACGGCAGGCCAGGTTGATTCCGAAAACGGCATTGTTGTTTACTCAACAAATAATATTCCCTATTATACGGGAATGATGGTTAAAAAAATGATTGAAACAAAAACGGGAATACCAACCTTTGTTGAAAATGATGTTAACGCCGCCGCAATCGGAGAGGCGAAATTCGGCGCAGCAAAGGGATATTCTGATTTTATCTGCTTAACCTTCGGAACGGGAATCGGCGGTGCAGTTTATCTTAACGATAAGCTTTATAAGGGGGCTCATTCATCTGCGGGCGAGTTCGGCCATATTATCGTTCACGCAGGAGGCAGACCCTGTACCTGCGGCGGAGAGGGCTGCTATGAGCAATATGCCTCTGCAAAGGCTCTGACGCAGACTGTTGAAAAAGCAACAGGCGAAAAGATGAACGGCTTTGAAATATTCAGCAAGGAAAACTTTGAAAATCCCGAAATAAGACATATTATAGATATTTGGATAGATGAAATTATTTTAGGCTTAAAGAGCATTATTTACACCTTTGACCCTCAGCTTATTGTTTTGGGCGGCGGAATAATGCGCGAGGAATATATTATCGAGCTGATAGACAGAAAAATATATAAGGAATTGATGGATAATTACAGAAAGGTAAAAATAGTTAATTCCGACCTCGGCAATGACGCAGGAATGCTCGGTGCCGCCTTTGAAGCATCAAAATTATAAGAATTAAAGGGGCTTTTTTTACAGCCCCTTTTTTATTATGCAAAATATTTTATTAAATTACTTACCGAAACGGCTCCGTTATTTTTAAGGTTATGTTTATATCTTTCCATATTAATATCGCTGTGCTCCGTTTCCTTGCTCCAAAGGTGGATAGTCCAGCTATCGTTACCGAAAAAAGCAGGAATGAGAACGCCTATGGCAGACATTTTTATTTTAGATAAAACATCTTTATCATAAACTGCCTGCATAAAATATCTGAAAAGAAAATACATTGCAATGCTTTCACACGGCTTACTGTTAATTACCTCTTTATCAAAATGAGCATTATTAACCTTTTCAACCCATTCGTTATTAATAACCTCGGGATTTTTAAAAATTTCAATTATTTCGGTGCATTCGTTATTTTCTTCAAGA
>JALEZT010000125.1 GCA_022772725.1 Eubacterium sp. | reverse complement strand
AGGTCTTAACTATGCAATGAGCCTTTATGCAATTGTTGATGCGCATAATCAGGGATATGATGAAAATATGTATCTCGATGCCGCAACAAGAACCTATGTTGAGGAAACAGGCGGTGCAAATTTCCTGTTTGTAACAAAGGATGGCACTATCGTTACTCCTAAATCAAATTCAATTCTTCCGTCTATCACAAGGCGTTCTCTTTGCGTTGTTGCAGAGGAAATTCTCGGTCTCAAGGTTGAGCACAGACCTGTTGCCTTTGAAGAGGTTAAGGATTTTGCAGAGTGCGGACTTTGCGGAACGGCGGCAGTTATCAGTCCTGTTGGTAAAATTGTTGACCACGGCAACGAAATCTGCTTCCCGAGCGGAATGGACGAAATGGGCCCCGTTACTAAGAAGCTTTATGAAACCCTTACCGGTATTCAAATGGGCACAATCGAAGGCCCTGAGGGTTGGGTTCACGAGATTAAAGTTGATTAAAATAAACCAAATTAAAAACGCCTCGTTTTTCCGAGGCGTTTTTTGTTTGCAATTATTTATATTGCATAATTCTTATAACTTTTCTGCCCTTTTTTGTTTCTCCTAAAACACCGCCGTAAACAAATCTTCCGCACCGGCGCACGGAAATAATATCATTTTCCTTTGGAATATACGAAAAATTCTCGCATATCCTGCTGTTTACGAAAACACGCCGTTGAAGAAAAACCTCTTTAACCGCACTTCTTGAAAAATTATAAACGGCGGAAATGATAACATCAAGCCTTTCCGACGCGGCTGTTATTTCCTGCTCCTGCGCCTCTGCTTTAACTATGTCCTGCGTGTTATCCATAATTTTGCATTTAACGCTTGTGTGGCGCACGCGCGTCAGCTCTGCCGTTATAAATTCGGCAACTGCTTCAAGACAGAATAAAACGGCGCCGTTTTCATCAACAACAATGTCGCCCAGCATTTCTCTGCGTATGCCGAGCCCCATAAGCGTTCCCAAATAATCTCGGTGTGTCAGCTTTTCCGAAAACTTTTTTGAAAGCGGCTCAATTCTTATTGCTTTAACGGGAGCCTCTGCGCTTTCACATCCGTCTCCGAAAACGGCAACGCACCTTTCCGCACCGTCATAGCCTCCGAAAAGGCAAAACGGTGTTTGAAGCTTCATTGAAGCAAGTGTGCTTTGCTCCTCCATATTAAGAAAATCGGAAAAGGTGTTGTAAAACCTTTCCTCTGCCCGTCCGGCAAGCTCATAAAATCTTTTTTCTGCATTTTCCATAAATTAATCGTAACACATTGGGGGCTTTATTTCAAGAATTGTTGCCAAAGCAATTATAATATGATAAAATAATTATGTTATTAATAAATAAATCCTAAAAGGATAGGGTGATTTCTATGAAAAATAAAAAGCTTTGGGAGGTTCTTATTCCCGTTATACTTGCGGTTGTTGTTGTAAGCGGATTTGCAATAAGCGGCCATATAACTAAAAATTTAGACGGTGAAATGCCAACGGCGCAAACAACCGCCGAAGCAACAACGGAGCCGTCAACAACTGCAATGTCAAAGGTTACTCTTGTTGCAGTGGGCGATAATCTTATTCACAACACCTTGATAGACGCGGGCGAGCAGGAAAACGGTTCAAGGGATTACACCTCCTTTTATGAAAACATCAAAAGCGAGATTTCATCTGCCGATATTGCAGTTATCAATCAGGAAACAATGCTCGGCGGCAGCTCCTTTGCTTATGCCGGCTATCCCTGCTTCAACACTCCGTGGGAGGTTGGCGATGCGGCTATTGACGCAGGCTTTGATATTTTTACCTGCGCAACAAATCATTCGCTTGATGTTGGCTATGCGGGAATTGAGCAGGAATGTAAGTATTTTGACAGTCATCCCGAGGTAACGCATGTTGGCACATACGATTCCGAGGAGGAGTATAATTCCGTTGTTTATTATGAAAAGAACGGCATAAAATTTGCTATACTTAATTACACATACGGCACAAACGGAATTTCAATTCCCGAAAGCAAGCCGTGGTGCGTTAATATGATGGATAAGGAAAAGATAACCGCCGATGTTAATGCTGCAAAGCAAAATTCTGATGTTGTTATTGTTTTTCCGCATTGGGGAACTGAAAACAGCACCTCTGTTTCGGATTATCAAAGGGAATATATTAAGCTTTTCTCCGAGCTCGGCGTTGATATTGTTATCGGCACTCATCCTCATGTGCTACAACCTGTTGAATGGGTTGAAAATGAGCAAACGGGCAAAAAAATGCTTGTTTATTATTCGCTCGGAAACTTTATTTCACATCAAACAAGCCTTAATCAGCTCTGCGGAGGAATGGCGCAGATAACCATTGAAAAAAGAGGAGAGGATATCTCAATAACAAACGCAAAGCTAACTCCCGTTGTTTGCTGGTATAAATCCTCATCGGGCAAATTCAGATTTTCCGTTTATAAGCTTTCGGAATACACCGATGAGCTCGGTTCCTCTCACGCGCAAAGCGGAGCAACTCCCGAGTATTTTGAAAAGTATGCAAAGGAAATTGTGCCCGAGGAATTTCTTAATATCGGATAATGTTGGTAAAAATGCACAAAAAGAGCGTTTTCAGTTTAACAACAATTCATATCTCAACCAAAATTAATAAAACATATTGACATTTGTGTAAAGAAAGCAATATAATGATGGTGTACTAAGAACAAAGGCGTTCCGAACTGTTTCGGAGCGCCTTTTATGTTTTTAGAAATTCTTTAACAAACAGAGAGGAGCACTTGATTATGAGCAAGCTTACCAAAGCAGACATACTTAAAGATGCACAGGAAAAAAATGTTGAATTTGTCAGACTTCAATTCACCGATGTTTTCGGTCTTATGAAGAATGTTGCAGTAACGGTTTCACAGCTTGAAAAAGCACTTGATAACGAATGTATGTTTGACGGTTCTTCAATCGACGGCTTCGTTAGAATTGATGAGTCGGATATGTATCTTCATCCCGACCTTGATTCTTGGGCAATCTTCCCGTGGAGAACCTTCGGCGGAAAAACAACAGGCAGACTTATCTGCTCCGTTTATATGGCAGATAATAAAACACCGTTTTTGGGCGATCCGAAAAATGTTCTTAAAAAGGTTATTGATGAAGCGGCTGAAATGGGCTATGGCTTCAACGTTGGCCCCGAGCTTGAATTCTTCCTTTTCAAGAGAGATGAGGACGGCAACCCAACAACAGAAATGACAGACCTTGGCGGTTATTTTGACCTTAACCCGATTGACGCGGGCGAAAACTGCCGCCGTGATATTTGCCTTGCACTTGAAGATATGGGCTATGAAATTGAGGCTTCTCATCACGAGGTTGCAGAATCACAGCACGAGATAGATTTCAGATTTGATGATGTTATGACAACGGCAGACAGAGTTATGACCTTTAAGCATGTTGTTAAAACTTATGCAACAAAGCACGGTCTTCACGCAACCTTTATGCCAAAGCCCGTTTACGGAATTAACGGCTCCGGTATGCACACAAATATGAGCCTTTATAATCTTGAAGACGGCTCAAATGCTTTTGACGATCCTTCAGATGAGCTCGGTCTTTCAAAAACCGCTTATGCGTTTATCGCAGGTATTATGGCTCATGTTAAGGGCATTGCGGCTTTCTCAAATCCAACAGTAAACTCATATAAAAGACTTGTTCCCGGCTATGAAGCACCCTGCTATATTGTTTGGTCTGCTTCAAACCGTTCCTGCCTTGTTCGTATTCCTGCGGCAAGAGGAAAGGGAACCCGTGTTGAGCTTCGTTGCCCCGACCCAACCTGCAATCCGTATCTTGAAATGGCTCTTTGCCTTGCGGCAGGTCTTGACGGTATCAAGAAGGGCTTAACACCTCCCGAGCCTATTGATTACAATGTTTTCGGTCTTACCTCCGAGGAGCTTAAAGAGGCAGGAATTGAATGTCTCCCCGGCAATCTTATTGAAGCAGTTGAAGCGGCAGAGGCAGATCCGTTTGTAAAGGAAACAGTCGGCGAGCATGTTTTCAATGCTTATATTGAGGGCAAAAAGAATGAGTGGGATGAATATCGCACTCAGGTAACAGAATGGGAAATCAACAGATATTTAAAGAAATAATCATTTCACCCTCTCTTTGGCAGAAATGCCGTTAAAGGTCGGTGAAGGGAATCTTTCTTTACACCGGCCGTTTAAGTACACAAAGGAGTGTACTGCATTAACAGTAATGCAGTGCGCTCCTTTATTTTTATATTAAACAGCAAATTTTTAGGAGGAGAAAATGCTATGGATAACATATTAGAGGTTGTCAGCGGCGAGGTTTTCGGCGTTTGGTTTCTTATAGGTGCGGCGCTCGTTTTCTTTATGCAATGCGGCTTTGCAATGGTTGAAACGGGATTTACAAGAGCTAAAAATGCCGGAAATATCATAATGAAAAATCTTATGGATTTCTGCATAGGAACTCCGATGTTCGTGCTTCTCGGCTTCGGCTTGATGATGGGCGAGGAGGTTCTCGGAGGCTTCTGTGGAATGCCGACTCTCGGAATTTTTTCCGATTATCAGAATTTTGATTGGTCGAGCTTTGTTTTCAATCTTGTGTTCTGCGCAACAACGGCAACAATCGTTTCGGGCGCAATGGCAGAAAGAACGAAATTCAGCTCATATTGTATTTACAGCGCAGTTATAAGCGCGGTTGTTTATCCGATTGAAGCAGGCTGGATTTGGAATTCGGACGGCTGGCTTGCAAATCTCGGCTTCCACGATTTCGCAGGCTCCTGCGCAATTCACATGGTTGGCGGAATAACCGCTTTCATCGGTGCAATGATGGTCGGTCCGCGTATCGGCAAATATGTTGTTAATAAGAAAACGGGCAAAAAAGAGGTTAAGGCTTTCCCCGGTCATAGCTTAACGCTCGGCGCTCTCGGTGTGTTCATTCTTTGGTTTGGCTGGTACGGCTTTAACGGTGCGGCGGCAACAAGCACCGAGCAGCTTGCATCTATTTTCTTAACAACAACCTGCGCTCCCGCAGTTGCAACCTGCGTAACAATGATTTTCACTTGGATTAAAAACGGCAAGCCCGATGTTTCAATGAGCCTTAATGCTTCTCTTGCAGGTCTTGTTGCAATAACGGCGGGCTGTGATGTTGTTGACGCTCTCGGCTCGTGCATTATCGGTGCTGTTTCGGGTATCCTCGTTGTTGTTGCAGTTGAATTTATTGATATTAAGCTTAAAGTAGATGACCCTGTTGGTGCAGTTGCGGTTCACGCCTGCAACGGTATTTGGGGCACATTTGCGGTTGGCTTGTTTGCAACAACAAGTGTTCCCGGAAACGACAGCTTAAACGGCCTTTTCTACGGCGGCGGCTTTAAGGCTCTCGGCACGCAGTTAATCGGTATTCTTGCGGTTGCCGCTTGGACGATTGTTACAATGACCGCAATATTCTTCATTATTAAGAAAACAAACGGTCTCCGTGTTTCAAAGGAAGAGGAAATCAAGGGTCTTGACGCAACGGAGCATAATCTTCCGTCAGCGTATGCAGACTTTATGCCTACTCTTGCTTATGCAGAGGCAACAGGCGCAGAAATGCCTGCAACCGCCGCAAAGGTTCCTGTTGAACAGGCGGTTCCCGTTGAAAGCTACACGGCAGATCCTGACGGTAAATTAACTAATGTTGTTATGATTTTCAACCCTTCAAAGTTTGAAGAGGTTAAGGAAGCTATGAACTCAATCGGCGTAACGGGTATGACCGTAACTAATGTTATGGGATGCGGTGTTCAGAAGGGACACAGCAGAATGTATCGCGGTGTTAAGATTGATGAAATGAGCCTCAATCCGAAGATGAAGCTTGAAATGGCGGTTTCAAAGGTTCCCGCCTGTGCAGTTATTGACGCGGCAAGAAAGGCGCTTTACACAGGCAATATCGGCGACGGAAAAATATTCCTTTATGATATTGAAGATGTTGTTAAGGTGCGCACAGGCGAAAGAGGCGTTGATGCTCTTCAAGGCGAAGAGGATTTAGCAAACGATTAAGGCAACGAAGAGCAACCCGAGCCTGCCAAAAATGCACCATTAAAGCGACTTTTGAATTTTTCACTGTCGCCTTGCGCCGGCAAGGCTTCCATCTCAAAATCCAAAATTCATCTTTACTGCCTGTATTTTTGGTCTTCGAGTTTAAATTGTGCTGATTTGTTCTTAATCAAGGCACGAAAAGCAGGAACACTTTATGTATCGCGGTATCTTTAACAAAGAGCAAGGGCGAATCAGCCAATTTAAACCACGGCTGGGGTTGCTCTTCATTGCCAAAGGCGCTTAATCACAGAGAGGGATAAAACTAAATTAAAATCAGTTATTATTTCCGCAGTTTGCTGAAAAACAAGCGCCGAAGGCTTAATATCCCTCGGCGCTTTCTGTTCTTTTTCGGTTTTATTTCTCATTTGCAACGGCATATAGCACATTCGGATAATCGGTCATAATGCAGTCTGCACCGATTGATGAGAGATATCGGAGATCCTTTTCACTGTTTACAGTCCAGTATTGAACGGCGATATTGTGCTCGTGAGCATAGTTAATAACCGTTGTTGTGCCCAAGTTTGCGGCAAGCCTGAACGGCATATTATACGGTATTTGAAGCGCAATATATTTTGCTTCAAAGCTTTCGTCATCTGTTATTGCGGCTTTATAAAAGGATAGAACCTCGTTAATCGTTGCGCTTCGAGCCATATCGGGATACGTGTTGTCAACATAATGGGAAACCTCTTCGTGAAAAGTTCCGAAAATAACATCGTCAAGCAGGTCTTTCTGCTCTAAAATTTCGTGCAGGATATCAACTCCCTGCATACCGAGCTCGCCGTCATTTTTAATTTCAATTATATAATCGGCGTTGGGGCAAACACGGGTTAAATAATCCATAACATCTTCAAGACGAAGAATTCTTAAATTATCGGGAACCTCGTTGTTATGAAGCTCTGCAAAGGGCGTTTCGCCGTTTTCGTTTTCAAATTTTGCTCCCATATTAAGGACACGAAGCTCCTCGTATGTATAGTCCTCGGGGCGCACATCCTCACAACCGAAGATTTCAACGCAGTCGGAGGTTCTGTCAAGAGTATCGTCGTGCAGCAAAACGAGAACATTATCCTTAGTTATATGAAGGTCAAATTCAAAAATGTCAACGGAAAAATCTCCGCTCTCGGCGCAGTTTTGAAAGGCCATCATAGTTTCCTCGGGCATTATTCCGCCGCCGCTTCTGTGCGCGCTAACCTCGGGTGTGTCCGTGCCGACTATATAAGGATTATCGCACTCGTATGCTTCAACATTTTCGGGGCTTGAATGATACGTGCAGGAAATGATTTCAAAAATTGCAATAACTGCAATTATTGATGCTAACACAATCAAAAAAATTTTCAGCCCCTTATGTTGCTTTTTTTGCTGCTTTGTTTCCAAATTAATCACCTTTTCTGTTAGGGTACCCTAAGATATATCCAATTATAGATAAAAATTAAAAATATGTCAAATAAATAAACAAACACTTTTGTGTTTAACAGCATTATATAAAAGCTGAAACTTTATTGATTATAACCAAATTTAAGATTAAAAAACAAATTATAGCAGAATAAACTTGTACATTTTCAACAATGAAAAACAATTTTTGTAAGATATTCTATATATTGAGTTTTTGTGGAGCATATTTTTTTATAAAATGATGAAATTGTAAGCATTTTATTGCGAATGTTATTTTAGGGTTTTATAATATGTTATCATAGGCAAATGTTTTTTTATAATCATAAATTATTCAAATGGAGGAGTTACTATGCTGAAAGAGGGGCAGGTAAGGATTCCGAGCGGCTGTGCCATTGCGGCGATTATTGACCGCAAGGGCGGAAAAATAAACGGCTCGGAAATCATCAAATCAATTGCGCTTATGCACGACCGTTCAAACGGTCTCGGCGGCGGCTTTGCGGCATACGGAATTTATCCGGAGCACGCCGATGATTATGCTTTTCATGTTTTTTATGAAACTGTTAAAGCAAAAAGCGAGTGCGAGGATTATCTTTTTAAACATTTCAATGTTGATGTTTCCGAAAAAATTCCAACTAAAAAGATAGAAGCAATTGCAAACGGCCCTGATATTTGGCGTTATTTTGCAAAGCCGAATAAGGTTAGAATGAAGGAAACGCGAATGGACGAGGAGGAATATACCGTTCAGTGCGTTATGTATGTTAACCAAAACATTGAGGGCGCCTTCATTTTTTCAAGCGGAAAAAATATGGGTTGCTTCAAGGCGGTTGGCTATCCCGAGGATGTCGGCGAGTTTTATATGCTTGATCAGTATGACGCTTATCTTTGGACCGCTCACGGCAGATTTCCAACAAACACACCGGGTTGGTGGGGCGGCTCGCACCCGTTTAATATTCTTGACTGGTCTATCGTTCATAACGGAGAAATTTCCTCCTATGACGCAAACAGAAGATATATTGAGCAGTTCGGCTATGTTTGCACAATGCAAACAGACACAGAGGTTATTACTTATCTTTTCGACCATCTTATCCGTCATCACGGCTTGCCGATAGAGGTTGCCGCCGATGTGTTAACTGCTCCCGAATGGGACGAAATAGACCGTATGGACGACGAGAAGAAGGAGTATTTCACAACTCTTCGTTCGATTTACAGCGCGGCGCTTGTTAACGGTCCGTTTTCCGTTATTTTAGGCTCAAACAAGGGCTTGCTTGCTATTAACGACAGATTAAAGCTTCGCTCGCTGACTGCGGCAACAAAGGGCACAAGGGCATATTTTGCTTCGGAGGAATCCGCTATAAGAATTATCTGCCCCGATCCCGAAAGGGTTTGGTCGGTTAGCGGCGCAGAGCCTGTTTTTGTAGAGCTTGAGCTTGAGGAAGAGGAGGGCAGAAAATAATGATAAATTATATTCCCCGCAGGTTCACGGTTGTTCGTGATAAGGATTTGTGCATAAACTGCGGCTGCTGCGTTCGTCAGTGTGCAAATGAATGTCATTTTTATTCTCCAACAGACAACAAAACGGTTGTTGCAAATTCAAACAACTGTGTTGCCTGCCACAGATGCGTTGATTTGTGCCCAACGGGTGCTTTAAGAATAGAAAAATATGTTTGTGATTACAGAGATAATGCAAACTGGACTCCTCAGTATCAGCAGGAGATATGCCGTCAGGCAAACACGGGCTCAACGCTCCTTTCGGCAATGGGCAATCCAAAGCCCTTTCCGATTTACTGGGATAAAATCCTGCTCAACGCTTCGCAGGTAACAAACCCTTCTATCGATCCGCTTCGCGAGCCGATGGAGATAAGAACGATTCTCGGCAGAAAGCCCGAAAAAATGGAGGTTGCAAAAAAGGGAAAATCCTTAACGAAAATGCCTCCGCAGGTTATGCTTGAAACACCGATTATGTTTTCGGCAATGTCCTTCGGCTCAATCAGCCTTAATGCTCAAAAGTCGCTTGCAATGGCGGCAAAGGAGCTCGGAACGCTCTTTAACACGGGCGAGGGCGGACTTCATCCCGACCTTAAAGATTACGGAAAATATGCGGTTGTTCAGGTTGCTTCCGGCCGTTTCGGTGTTCATAAGGGCTATCTTGAAAATTCAAAATTTATAGAAATTAAAATCGGTCAGGGCGCAAAGCCGGGTATCGGCGGTCATCTTCCGGGCGAAAAGGTTAATGTTGAGGTTTCAAACGCCCGTATGATACCCGTCGGCTCAGATGCTATTTCGCCTGCACCGCACCATGATATTTATTCAATTGAGGATTTGCGCCAGCTTATTTGGTCGCTCAAGCAGGCAACAAACGGCAAAAAGCCCGTTTCCGTTAAAATTGCGGCAGTGCATAATATTGCCGCCATTGCTTCGGGTGTTGCAAGAGCGGGCGCGGATATAGTTGTTATAGACGGATTTAGAGGAGGCACGGGTGCCGCTCCAACGAGAATAAGAGATAATGTCGGCATTCCGATTGAGCTTGCTCTTGCGGCGGCAGACCAAAGGCTTCGTGATGAGGGAATACGCTCTAATGTTTCTCTTGTTGCCGCAGGCTCGTTCAGGTGCTCTGCCGATATTGTTAAGGCAATTGCTCTCGGTGCAGACGCCTGCTATATCGCTTCGGCTCCGCTTATTGCAATGGGCTGCCATATGTGCCAAACCTGCAACACAGGCAAGTGCAACTGGGGCATTGCAACGCAAAGGCCGGATTTAACAAAAAGGCTCAATCCCGAAATTGCTCATCAGCGTGTTATCAATCTTGTTAATGCGTGGAACCACGAAATTAAAGAGATTATGGGCGGAATGGGTATTAACTCCGTTGATTCGCTCAGAGGAAACAGACTTATGCTTCGCGGTATCGGCTTAACCGAAAAAGAGCTTGAAATACTCGGCATAAAGCACGCAGGAGAATAGGAGGGATTTTGATGAAAAAGGTTTTTGCGCGTGAAAATCTTTGCATAAACTGCCGTCTTTGCGAGGTTTATTGCAAAACGGCGCACAGTAAATCAAAGGATGTTGTAACGGCATACAAATCGGAAAGTCCCGAGCCTGTTGCAAGAATTTCCGTTTACGGCTCAAAGGAGGCTTCCGTTGCCGTAAACTGCCGTCATTGCGACGACCCTGCATGCGTTAAGGCGTGCATAACAGGTGCAATGCACAAGGATAAGAAAACGGGAATAGTTTCCGTTGATGAAAATAAATGTATCGGTTGTATGACCTGCCTTGCGGTCTGCCCGATAGGCTGTATTAAAACAAGCAAAATAGCAATGAAATGCGATTTATGCGGCGGCGAGGAGCCTGCCTGCGTAAAAAACTGCCCAAACAGAGCTCTTGTTTGGCTTGAAGTAGGAGGCGAAGAATAATGAAATTTGTTATTATCGGAGCCTCCGCGGCAGGACTTGCGGCGGCGCAGGGCATAAGAAAGGCGGATAAAAAATCGGAAATAACGATTTTGGCAAAGGAGGCATATCTGCCTTACAGCAGACCATCAATCAGCTATTATTTAAAGGGCACGGTTGATGAAAAGGATATGTATCTTCGCAAGCCGTCCTTTTATAAGGAAAACGGCATAAATGTTGTAACCTCTTGCGAGGCTACCAAAATAGATACGGATAAAAAGGTTGTTAAGGCAGGCAGAAAGGAATTTCCTTATGATAAGCTTTGCATAGCAACGGGCTCAAAGCCGTTTGTTCCGCCTATGAAGAATGTTGAGGGCAATAAAAATGCTCTAACCTTCCTTGATTTGCAGGCGGTTAAAGAGGTTAAAAGGCTTGCAAGAAAAACAACAAAGGCAGTTGTTATAGGAGCAGGACTTATCGGTATGAAGGCGGCAGAGGGGCTTTCAAAGGTTTGCGAAAGCGTTGATGTTGTTGAGCTTGCTCCAAGGGTGCTTCCGTCAATCCTTGATGAAAAAAGTGCAAAATCCGTTAAAAAATATCTTGAAGAAAACGGCATACGCTTTCATCTTGAAAACACCGTAACAGAAGCAAAAGCAAAGGGCGGAATGATTAAATCCGTTATCCTTAAAAGCGGCGAGGAGCTTCCCTGCGATTTGCTTATTCTTGCAGTCGGCGTAAGACCCGAAACGGCGCTTGCCGAAAAAGCAGGGCTTGAAGTAAACAGGGGAATAGTAACAAATCCCGAAACAATGCAAACAAGCAATCCCGATATTTATGCCGCAGGCGACTGCACCGTTTCCGTTGATATGCTTGACGGCTCAAAGAAAATTATTGCTCTTTGGCCGAATGCCGTTCAGCAGGGAACCGCCGCAGGTATGCAGATGGCAGGAGCAGATGAGGGCGTCGGCGGAACATACAGTGTTAACGCCATTGATTTTTACGGTCTTCGTATATGCACCTGCGGTCTTATAAACGCAAATGGCGAGGAATACACCGATAAAATCAAGCAGGACGGCGATAAGTATAAACGCCTTGTTTTCAGAGGCAACGAGCTTGTTGGCTTCGTGCTTATCAATTCAAGCGAAAATGCCGGAATTTATACAAATCTTATTGCTAACAGGATTGATATTTCAAGCCTTTCGGGCGATATTATGGATTCGCCGTCTCTGTTTTTATTCCCAAAGGAAACAAGAACGGCTAAACTTACGGGAGGTCTGGTTATATGAGCATTGAAGCAGGACTTCAAAGATATGAAACGGTTAATGAAATGATTAGCGCCGAGCTTTCAAAGAAGAACAAGGCGGTTGTTAAGGATGTTAACGGTCAGCGTTATATCGGTTGTGCGCTTGATAAGGGCAAAACAATCGAGGTTTACGGAACTCCCGGAAACGATATGGCGTGCTATCTTAACGGCGGTAAAATTGTTGTTTACGGCAACTGTCAGGACGCAGTGGGAAACACTATGAACGGCGGAGAGATTATCGTTCACGGTCATAGCGGCGACGCTATGGGCTACGGTATGCGAGACGGCGTTATTATGATTAAGGATAATGTTGCCTGCCGCGGCGGTATTCATATGAAGGAATTTGAAAATATGAAGCCCGTTCTTGTTATCGGTCAGAATGCAGGCTCCTTCCTCGGCGAATATATGGCAGGGGGAACCATCGTTTTGCTCGGATTAGGTCTTAAAAGAGGCGAAAAGCTTTTCGGAACTCATTGCGCTTCGGGTATGCACGGCGGTAAAATCTTTGTTAGAGGCACATTCCCAAAGGAAAATCTTTCTGCAAATATAAAGGTTGCAAATCTTACCGATGAGGATAAAAAAGAGCTTGACGGCTATGTTAAAAAATACTGCAAATATTTCGGTGCAGACTACAATGAAATAATGTCTAAGCCGTTTAAAAAGCTTGTTCCGGCAACATCAAGACCGTATGCAAACTTATACACGGCAAACTGAAAAAATTTAATCCGCCTGAATTTTTCGGGCGGATTTAACCTATTTTAAAATACTGAGGAGATAATAAATATGTTCAACAGTATCCACGAGGAATGCGGAGTGTTCGGAATTTTTGAGAATAAAACAACCTATGTTGCCCATTCGGCGTATCTTGCGCTTTATGCGCTTCAACACAGAGGGCAGGAAAGCTGCGGAATTGCCGTTAATGATGACGGCGTGTTTTCTCATTACAGAGGCGATGGGCTTGTTCCCGATGTTTTTTCAAAGGAAAGGCTTGAAGCACTCGGAATGGGAAATATGGCGATAGGCCATGTTAGGTATTCAACAACGGGCGGTCAAAATCCGAATAATATTCAGCCGCTTGTTATTAGGCACATCAAGGGAAATCTTGCCGTTGCGCATAACGGAAATCTTGTTAATGCCGCAGAGCTTCGCCGCCATTTTGAGCTTGGAGGAGCAATTTTTCACGGAACCTCTGATACTGAATCAATAGCATATTCAATTGTGCTTGAACGCTTAACAAGCAAAAGCACGGAGGAAGCAATCGAAAAGGTTATGGCGCATCTTAAAGGCGCATATTCCTGCGTTGTTATGACGGCAACAAAGCTGATAGCGTTTAGAGACCCATACGGCTTTCGTCCGCTTTGCATAGGTAAAACAGATGACGGCGCGTATGTTGTTGCCTCGGAATCCTGCGCGCTTGATACTATCGGCGCAAAATTTATGCGCGATGTTTTGCCGGGAGAAATCGTAACAATCTCAACAAACGGTGTTAAATCAAACAAAGCGCATTGCTCAAAAACAAAGGGCGGTATGTGCGTTTTTGAATATATTTATTTTGCCCGTCCCGATTCTGTTATAGAGGGCTCCTCGGTTCAGCACGCGCGTATGAAGGCGGGAGAATTTCTTGCAAAGGAAAGCCCTGTTGAAGCGGATGTTGTTATCGGTGTTCCCGATTCGGGGCTTGACGCCGCCTTGGGCTATTCGCAGGCAAGCGGTGTTCCTTACGGCATTGGCTTTATTAAGAATAAGTATATCGGCAGAAGCTTCATTCAGCCCAGTCAGGGGCAAAGGGAGGATGCTGTGCGCATAAAGCTTAATGTTGTTAAGGAAAATATCGCAGGCAAGCGCGTTATTATGATTGACGATTCAATAGTTAGGGGAACAACCTGCGCAAGAATAGTTAATCTTCTGCGCGAGGCGGGAGCCAAGGAGGTGCATGTTCGCATTTCGTCTCCTCCGTTTAAATATCCCTGCTATTTCGGAACGGATGTTGACAGTCGTGAAAATCTTATTGCCTGTCAGTATTCGAGCAATGAGGAAATCGCGCAGGTAATAGGTGCTGATTCGCTCGCATATCTTTCTGTTGAGGCAACTCATCAGCTTGCGGAAAAAACGAATATCGGCTTTTGCGACGGTTGCTTCACGGGCAATTATCCCGTTGAGGTTCCCAAGGAGCAGCCAAAGGATAAATTTGAAGAAAAATTAAATTTATTCTCTCCTTACTATCAAGTACTTGACTAATTGAAAAAAATGTAGTAAATTATATGGGCGGTTAAAAAAACCGCCTGTTATATGCAGATGTGTCCGAGCTGGCCGAAGGAGCACGATTGGAAATCGTGTAAACGGCTCAAACCGTTTCCAGGGTTCAAATCCCTGCATCTGCGCCAAAAAGAAGAAAGCACCCTCGCGGTGCTTTTTTCTTTTTAATACAATCAAAAGGCAGGGATTTGAAACGAGGTTCCAAATTTTGAGGCCAAAGGCAGAAAAAATTTGGGAGAACAGTCCGGTGGACTGTTCGATAACAAGAAGAAAATCCCTGCATCTGCGCCAA
>JALEZT010000066.1 GCA_022772725.1 Eubacterium sp. | reverse complement strand
ATTTTCCCGTTATATGCTCTGCCGAAAGCTCAAGCATAACAAATTTGTCGGAATAAGCTTCTATAACTTCGTCTGCGTTTTTCTCGTTAGGGCAGTATTTATCGGATAAAAATCTTATTGCCGCTTTCTTTTCAGCCTTGCTTTCAATAATTGAAATTCTGCCGAAAACGATAACGCTTTTATAATATGTTGTGTATTCTTTTGAAACAACACTATCCCGTGCAATAACGCAGAAAGACGCCTTTGAGCAGCTTTTAATCGCATCAATCTTGTGCCCTTCTGGTGCACAGTGGAAATAAATTTTGCCGTTTGAATAAGCAAAGCTCAGCGGAACGCCGTAAGGATAACCGTTGTCTGCACAAAGGGAAAGCACTCCGCTTGAAGCGGTTTCAAGAATTTTTTCGCTTTCCTGTAACGATAACTGCTGTGCTTTCCTTCTCATTTCTTTAAACATAATTTACTCCGCAGATGATTTTATCTGTATTTTTTAAGCTTATCCTCATCAAAGCTTTCAAGGAAATCGTCATAGCTTCCCTTAAAGTCTGTTATGCCGCCGTCTGCAATCTCAATAACTCTGTCTGCAATCGTTTGGATAAACTGATGGTCGTGTGAGGTAAAGAGAACAGTTTCGGGATAGCGGATAAGTCCGTTGTTGAGTGCCGTGATTGATTCAAGGTCAAGGTGGTTGGTGGGCTCGTCAAGCACAAGAACATTTGCGCCGCTGAGCATCATCTTGCAAAGCATACATCTAACGCGCTCGCCGCCCGAAAGAACCGTTGCCTTTTTGAGTGCCTCGTCGCCGCTGAAAAGCATTCTTCCAAGCCAGCCTCTTATGTCTGCTTCAAGCGTTTGCGTTGTGTATTGTCTAAGCCAGTCAACAAGCGATAAATCAACGCCGTCAAAGTATGCGCTGTTGTCGCTCGGGAAATAGCTTTGAGTTGTTGTTACGCCCCATTTGAACTCGCCCTCGTCGGGTTCAAGCTCGCCCATAATGATTTTGAAAAGCGTTGTTTTTGCAACGGCGTCGGAGCCAACGAAGGCAACCTTTTCTCTTGGATGAATAACGAAGGAAACATCGTCAAGCACCTTTCTGTCGCCTATTGTTTTTGAAATATGGTCAACGCGAAGCAGGTCGTTTCCACATTCTCTGTCGGGCTTAAAGTCAACATAGGGGAAGCGCCTTGAAGAAACGGGCATATCAATCATTTCAAGTGCGTCAAGCTGCTTTTTACGGCTTGTTGCCTGCTTTGATTTGGAAGCGTTTGCCGAGAAACGCTGAATAAATTCTTGAAGCTCTTTAATCTTTTGCTCGTTCTTTTTGTTTTGGTCTCTCTGCTGACGCTGGCGCATTTGCGTGTATTCATACCAGAAATCATAGTTTCCTGCATACATTTGAATTTTGCCGAAATCAACATCGCAGATATGCGTGCAAACCTTGTTAAGAAAATGACGGTCGTGCGAAACAACAATAACGGTGTTTTCAAAGTCAAGCAGGAAATTTTCAAGCCATCTTATTGCCGATAAATCAAGGTGGTTTGTAGGCTCGTCAAGAAGAAGAATATCGGGATTTCCGAAAAGTGCCTTTGCAAGCAAAACCTTAACTTTAAGGTCGGAGGGAAGCTCTGCCATTTTAAGATAATGGTATTCGTCGGTAACGCCAAGCTTGTTAAGCATAAATTCCGCGTCGCTTTCGGCGTTCCAGCCGTCAAGGTCTGCAAATTCCGCTTCAAGCTCGCCCGCTCTTATGCCGTCCTCATCCGAAAAATCGGGCTTTGCATAAAGTGCGTCCTTTTCCTCCATAATTTCAATAAGCCTTGGGTTGCCCATCAAAACAGTGCGCACAACCTCGCAATCGTCATATTTGAAATGGTCCTGTTCAAGAACGGAAAGTCTTTCGCCGGGGGTCATAACAACCTCGCCCTTTTGCGGTTCAAGGTCTCCGCTTAAAACTTTAAGAAAGGTTGATTTTCCCGCGCCGTTTGCGCCTATAATTCCATAGCAGTTTCCTGCCGAGAAAACAACATTAACTCTTTCAAAAAGTGCTCTTCCGCCGAATTGAACCGTAACATTATTTGCCTGAATCATTCAACATTCCTCCGATAATTATTAATGAATATACACAACTTGCTATATTATACTAAACTTGTCTTTTAATTACAAGTATTAATATTATATATTATTTTCTTGATTTTAAAGTGAACTGACTGTATAATATATTTGCTTATAATTACTTTTACGGGGGAACTGCTATGGAAATGAAAATATCTCCGTCAATGCTTGCGTCGGATTATGCAAATCTTGAAGCCGAGCTGAAAAAATGCGAAAGCGCCGAGCTTATTCATCTTGATGTTATGGACGGCCATTTTGTTCCTAACATTTCAATCGGTGCGCCCGTTATAAAGGCAATGAAAAGGGTTTGCTCCGTTCCCTTTGATGTTCATCTTATGATATCGGATCCTCTTAAATATATAGAGGATTTTGCAGATGCAGGAGCGGATATAATAACCTTTCACACGGAATGTGAAAGCAACATAAACGAAACAATAAATAAAATTCTTGAATGTGGCTGTAAAGCCGCTCTTGCCGTTAAGCCCGCAACTCCCGTTGAGGCGGTTTATCCTTATATTGATAAGCTTTCAATGGTGCTTGTTATGACGGTTGAGCCCGGCTTCGGCGGTCAAAGCTTTATGGAAAATATGATGCCTAAAATCGAAAGGCTTCGTGCTGATTTTCCCGATATTGATATTCAGGTTGACGGCGGTGTTAATGCCGAAACAATAAAAGCCTGCGCAAGAGCAGGTGCAAATGTTTTTGTTGCGGGAAGTGCTGTTTTCAAAAGCGAAAATCCGCAGGAAACAATTGCTTTGTTAAAGAATAATGCAAAGAAAGCAGGCGCAGTATGAATAAAAAGCGCTTTTATAAAAATGTGAAGCGCAATCAGCAATGGACTCAGCCCGAAGAGGGACGGGAAATAGACTTTGCCGATAAATATGTGTCGGGCGAGGGAATATATTCCGATAAGTTCGATTATATGCGCCCAAAGGTCAAAAAGAAAAGAAAAAGAAAAGCGGATTTCAGAAAATATGCAAAGCGTCTCGGTATCGCCTGCCTGTGCTTTTTAATCATTTCAGCAGGCTATACCGTTATGGATGTTTATATGCAGCGCCACGCAATGCCCTCCGATTATTCGGATAATGATAATGAAAGCGGCGGCGTTATCAACGAGGTTGCACTCAGTCTTAAATCGCAGTATGTTCAAAGCGTTTCGCTTGACGGCTCCGTTATGCTTGATTCCGTTATTGAGGAGCTTTCGCAAAACGGGTGCAATAGCGTAACCTTTGATATTAAAAGAAGCGAGGGCTCCGTTGGCTATAAGAGTGCCCTCTCAACTGTTGACACCTACGGTGCCACCGCCTTTCCCGCAACAGACCTTAAAGGCTCTGTTGAACGGCTCAAAGCGCAGGATATTCTTGCCGTCGGCAGAATTTATTGCTATCTTGATAATCTTGTTCCGCAAAAGGACAGCTCTGCCGCCGTGCTCGACAGAAACGGTATTCCTTACACCGATTCAAAGGGAAACACCTTTCTTAATCCGAATTCGGAAACGGCATACCGCTATATCAAGGATATCATTTCCGAATGTGCCGAAATGGGCATAACCGTTTTTGTGCTTGACGGAGTTGATTTGCCCGGCGAGCTTTCGGATTTATATAACGACGGCTTTGATTATCTTTCAAAAAGGCTTTATGCCGATTTGGGAACTGATATAAAGCTCCTTGAAGCGCAAAATGTCAGTCTTTCAAATTATACGCAGGTTAACGAGGAAGAGGACGAAGAAACCGATTCCCTTGCAGATGAAATATCTCAAAAATTATCTTCCGAGCAGGAAGCAGATAAAGTTTATTTTATTACAACGCAGACCGATAAATCGGCTGTTAAGGAAAAATTGGAGGAAAGCGGAATAAAATCATATATTCTTGCTGATTAACGCTATGAAAAAATTTCTTGCTTTTATTCTCAGCGCAATATCCGTTTTGGCTTTAAGCGTACACTGCCTTGCCGCTGAGGCGCCCATAAGCAATGTTCCTTATCTTGAAGATATATCCTTTGATAATGCGCAGATTGACGGCGGCTTTCGCCACGGCGAAACCTTTTTTACTTTAACGCTTGACGACCCCTCTGAAAGTGCTTCGCTGAAAAAATATACCGTCAGCGGAGAGGCAAATATTTTTGCCGAATATAAGTATGACAGCTCTAATCATCAAACGGGCATAACGGTTACGCTCAATTTTGAAAGCGGAAGCGTTATATACACCTTTAATTATTCAAACGCGCAAAGCTATAAGATTTCAAGCAATGCAAATCTTATTGATTTAGAGTGCGAATACGGAGAGGTTCAGCCCGAAATCAATTCGGGGGATACGGCTTATAAGCTTTATGTTCCAAGCGATTTAACTATGCTTTATATAACCCCCGTAACGCAGGATATTAACGCCTACTGCGCTCCGATAACGGTTGAGCTTCGTGAAAATCAGGAAACGGAAATACCGCTTACGGTAACCGCCTCTGATTCAACAACGAAAAAATACACCTTTAAGGTTAAAAGAATAAATAAAACCGTCAGCGAGGTTAAGGCGGAAATGGAGCAGCCCGATTATGCTTCGTTTGTTGAGGGCGAGCTTTTCTATCAAAAGCCATCCTTTGCCATTGCGCTCGGTGCGGTGATAGGCGGACTTCTTGCCATTGCCGTTATTGTAACTCTTATAAAGCGCATTGCCGTTAATCCTTATGACAGCGATGAGCCTGAATTTTATTCTCCCGTTGAGTAAAATTATAAAGGCGTTTTAAAATAAAAAAAGAAAGGATGTGAGCATTTTGAATTTTGATGAAATGATGGAATGTATTGAAATACTTCATCGTGAACGCAACATCAAAGAATTAAAGGCTTTTTTAAACGAAATAAACCCTGCTGACTTAGCCCAGCTTCTTGAAGAGGTAACAGATGAGCGAACACGAGTGTTCCTCTTCCGAATGCTCACAAAGGAAAACGCCGCCGAAACCTTCGTTGAATTTGACGGCGACACTCAGGAAAACCTTATCCGTGCCTTCTCCGATACGGAGCTTCGTGAGGTGCTTGATGAAATTTATGTTGACGACGCCGCGGATATTATCGAGGAAATGCCGGCAACAATCGTTAAGCGTATTCTTAAAAACACAGACCCCGAAACAAGAGAGGCAATAAACACAATTCTTAAATATCCCGAGGATTCGGCAGGCTCAATTATGACTCCCGAGTTTGTTGACCTCAAAAGAGATATGACGGTTGAGGACGCCTTTAAGCGCATAAGGCGCACGGGCGTTGACAAGGAAACGATTTACACCTGCTATGTAACAGACGAATCAAGGCATCTCATAGGCGTAACAACCGTTAAGGAACTTCTTCTTAACGATTACGAGGATGTTATCGGCGATTTGATGGAAACAAATGTTATCTCCATAAACACGCTTGATGACCAGGAAACAGCTTCTCACATGCTTTCAAAATATGATTTCCTTGCACTTCCCGTTGTTGATATGGAAAACAGACTTGTCGGTATCATCACGGTTGACGACGCTATTGATGTTCTTCAAGAGGAAAACACAGAGGATATTCAGAAAATGGCGGCTATCACGCCAACAGATACTCCGTATCTTAAAACAGGCGTTATGGAAACGTGGAAAAAGCGTATTCCGTGGCTGATGATTCTTATGGTTTCGGCAACGCTTACAAGCCAGATTTTAACAAGCTTTGAGGATAGATTGCTCCACGCCGCCGTGCTCTCTGCCTTTATCCCTATGCTAACGGGAACAAGCGGTAACGCAGGCGCGCAGTCAAGCTCAACAATTATCCGCGCCCTTTCGCTTAATGAGGTAACCATTAAGGATATTTTCAAGGTTATGTGGAAGGAATTAAGAGTTGGTGCAGTAACAGGTCTAACCCTTGCGGCTGTGAATTTTGCAAAGCTTGTTCTTGTGGACAGACTCCTTTTCGGCAACGAAGCAATGACGGTAACCGTTGCGCTCGTTATCTGCTTAACCGTTTTTGCAGAGGTTGTTTGTGCAAAGATTATAGGAAGCAGTCTGCCGATTATCGCGAAAAAGATGGGGCTTGACCCTGCCGTTCTTGCAAATCCGTTTATAACAACAATTCTTGATGTTGTGTCGCTCCTCGTTTATATCGGCTTTGCAATCCTTATTTTAGGAATTTAGAAAATCAAATAAAGCAAAACGCTCTTCAATTTCCGAGGAGCGTTTTTTTGACGCCTTTATAATACCTAATCTTTTAATAATTGACAAGATTTTATTATCTTGTTATACTATTAGGGTATAATAATATGAACGGAAGTGTAGTTTTATGGAAAAAAAGAAGGTTCAAATCAAAATATGCGGAGCAACATATTCAATCTTAACAGAGGACGAAGCTGAATATGTTGAGGAGCTCGGCGAGTTTATTGATTCGGAAATGAAAAATATTTCTTCATCAAATCCAAGCCTTTCGTCAATTCAGTGTGCCGTTCTTGTTGCGCTTGATCAGGCTGATTCCTGCAAAAAGGCAACTGCGGCGGCGGATAATCTGCGTGCTCAAATC
>JALEZT010000063.1 GCA_022772725.1 Eubacterium sp. | reverse complement strand
CTCTGGATAGGAGCATAATCGTTAAGAGCCTTAGCCATAGGAGAAAGGCAGTTTGTTGTGCATGATGCAGCTGAAATGATTTGGTCATCGGGAGTAAGGGTTTTCTCGTTTACAGAGAAAACGATTGTTTTGAGGTCATTGCCTGCGGGAGCGGAAATAACAACCTTCTTTGCGCCGGCATTGATGTGAGCCATGCTCTTTTCCTTTGAGCAATAGAAGCCTGTGCATTCAAGAACAACGTCAACACCGAGTTCGCCCCAAGGAAGCTCTGCGGCATTTGCCATTGCATAGATTTTGAGAGTTTTGCCGTCAACTGTGATTGTTCCTGCTTCATCATCTGCTTCAACTGTGTGAAGATTTTCACCGATTTTACCGCAGTAACCACCCTGTGCTGTGTCATACTTAAGAAGCTGAGCAAGCATTGAGGGCTTTGTAAGGTCGTTGATAGCTACAACATCGTAGCCTTCTGCACCGAACATCTGACGGAAAGCAAGACGGCCGATACGACCGAAACCGTTAATAGCAACTTTTACCATTGGATTATACCTCCGAAATAAAATGAATTTTAAAATATTGATTGACAATATTTTATCGATATATATTTTATACTGTTTTATCCCGAATATCAAGCACTTTTTTCCATATTTAAAAGTTTGTTAAATCTTAACAAAAAGGGATAAACAAAACGATTACTTTATATTGATTTTTTGCTTTTAATTACTCTTTTTTTCGTGCTTTTTCAGCAAAATGCAAACGGGCACAAGCGCAAACACGGCAACTATTGCTGCGGCGAGGAATATATTCGAGGTTGGAATTGCTTTAACCTGCCCGAATTCGATATAGGTTGCATTGTTATTTTTAATAACCGCCGCACCGATATACGGGCCCGCAACCATTGGAATAAGCACCTGAAAAACCATACGAACGCCTTGAAAAAGCCCAACCTTATCAGACGGTGTATAATCTCTTATTGTTGCGCTGACAGAGGCGGAGGTAACGAGAAATGCACCCATCATAACCGTTCCTACAATAATGAGCACGGGGATTGAAACCTGCCTTGCAAAATACATTCCTATAAATCCCGCAATAAGAATAACAGATGAGGCAAGCATAAATTTGTATCTGCCCAGCTTATCAATAACGCCGCCGAAAATAACGCAGGCAACTGCGGAAATAACAAGAATTGCGCCGAGCGGAATTGCATAATCCTTTATTCCGAGCGACTTTTCAAGATAAATGATTATATACGGCATAAACACCTGATAAGAAATATTAAAAATGCAAAAGGCGCAGAAGGCTATATAAAGCATTTTATTTGCCTTAACGGTTGACGGAATAAAGCCGTAAAAAATATTTTTGAAATAGCTTTCGCCGTTGACCTTTATATTAGGCTTATCCTTAACAATAAAAATACTCAGAACTCCGCAAAGAGTTGTTGCCGCACCTACTATAAGATAAAAGGTTTGCCATTCTCCCCTTTGCTTAAAGCCGTCTAACAAGCCGAAAACGATAAGCAATGCGGCAAGAGGCATAGCTTGAAGAACCGTTTCCGCCTTGCTTCTGTTTGACTCGTTAGTTATATCCGTTACCCAGCTGTTGAATGCGGCGTCTGACGCCGTTGAGCCGAAAAAGGTCATAATGCAATCCATAATAATAACGAGCATTGCCGCCGTTGAAACGGCATTAGCCGTGTGGAAAGCCCTGCTTGCGTTATCAACCGTTATCAATCCGAATGACGCAGTTACAATGCCCCAAATAATATATCCTGCCGTTATGAACACCTTTCTTTTGCCGATTTTATCGGAAAGTGCGCCCATAACAAGCGTTGTAACGGAGGCGGTTACTGCCGAAGCGGCAACCATGGCGGCAATATCACTTGCCGTTCCGCCGATAACATCAAAAAGATAAACATTAAAATACATATTCTCGATAATCCACGCAAGCTGACCTGCAAGGCCGAGAACGACTATTCCGAGCCAAATTCTGCCCGTTAGCCCATTAGATTTTACTTTATCCATAAAGCCACCCCATTCCTTTATTTAATTATCGCAACAAATGGGAATTTTGTCAATAAATTAAATGCTTTAAATAAATGCATTGACATTCAATTCAGATTGAATTATCATATTATTAATTAATGTTTAGAGGTTTTACAATGAAAAGGAAAGCGTTTTTAATAATTTTACTTGCAGTTGTAATCTGTTGCCTTTCAGCATGCTCATCAGCACAATCCGTTGATTCGGGCAATGCACAGGCAGGTGCTTCTTCAAGTCAGCAGAGTGCACAGGGCGAAGCGGCTGAAAATCAGCAGGATGCAGGCAGCTCCTCAGAAGGCGGCTCGGCAGACAATTCCGCTCAATTTGAAGGCGAGGAGAAAACAACGCAGGAAACAACAAGCAAAATAAATAAGCATCTTGAAAAGGAAAAGCAAAAAGAAAAAGAACGCGAGGAAAAAGCAAAAGAGCGTGAGGAAAAGAAAGGGCAAACCACCGAGCCTGCAACTGATGAAAACGGTTGGATTAATAAGTGGTATTAATTTATCTAAAAAAATTTTTTCTCTTTGCGAAAAAATAAAAAATATGTATTGATTTATCAAATAATATGCTTTATAATATGTAAGTACAGACGGTTGTACACCACGGGTACAGCCGTCTTATCTTTTTTTGCACTGCCTGTGTTCAACGGGCAGTTTTAAATTTACGGCTTGCTCGGAGAGATGGGAATTATGTATAAAACAGGCTTTGATAATGAAAAATATCTTGATATGCAATCAAGCAGAATAAGAGAGCGCATATCCGAATTTGGCGGAAAGCTTTATCTTGAATTCGGCGGAAAGCTTTTTGACGATTATCACGCGTCAAGAGTTTTGCCGGGCTTCAAGCCCGACAGTAAGCTTCAAATGCTTCTTCAACTGAAAGATGAGGCTGAAATAGTTATTGTTATCAGCGCAGAGGATATTGAAAACTGCAAGCTGAGGGGCGACCTTGGCATAACC
>JALEZT010000050.1 GCA_022772725.1 Eubacterium sp. | reverse complement strand
TTCAAGACCGTCAAGCTGAGCCTCATAAAGCATAACAAGCTGAGCCTTGAACGCCTCTGACTTAGCCTTTAATTCGGCGGTTAAGCTATCGTAATATTCCTTTTCCTGCTTTGCCTTTGTTATAAGCTCGGAGGAGATTTTCTTTGCTTCTTCAAGCAGAGCGGTGGCATCTGCCTTTGCATTGCCGATTTCCTTATCTGCCTTATCCTGCGCCTCGCTTAATATTGCATTTGCGGAATCTGTTTTTTCCTTTGTGAGCGCGGCTGAATATTCGCGCGCCTCGGAAATGATTTTTTCAGCCTTTTCCTTTGCGTCAAGAACTGTGTTTTGAACAGTCTGTGCGCTTTCGGAAAGAAGCTCATCTGCCTTCTTCTGCGCCTGCCTTGTTAAGTCGGACGCCGCCTTTTGCGCCGTGAGAAGCGCTTCCTTAATGGTGTCCTCCTCCGCTCTGTATTCCTCAACCTTTGAGGCAAGAATTTCCATTTTTCTGTAAAGCTCTTTATTTTCGCTGTAAACCGCGGAAAATGCTTCTTCAATTTCTGCAATAAAAGCATTTGTTTCGTCTATGTCATAGCCGTGTGATGCGGTTGAAAGCACCTTTTCTTTAATTTGGCTTGGCGTTATCATATTTATTCTCCTCCCGTTTCAATCAGTACATTATCATACCGTTGTTTTCAAGCTCATCTATCAAATCGCCCATGACATCAACATTATAAGGAGTGATGATATAGGTGCTGTTTGCAACTCTTTTTATCTGCCCGTTATTCGCATAGGCAACGCCGCTGAGGAAATCAAGCAAGCGGCGGGCAATCTCTCTGTTTGTTGATTCAAGATTAAGAACAACCGTTCTTTTTTCATTAAGATTATCGCCTATTGAAGCGGCATCCTCAAACCTTTCGGGCTTAACAAGAACAACCTGAAGCTGTGCAGTTGTGTGGATATTAACAACCTTATCGGATTCTGCACGGGTGCGGTGGATTCTTTCCGGTCTTTCCTCCTTGGGAACCTTTACGCTTTTGTTTCTCTTTTCTCTTCTCGGCGGAGCCGGCATTGAATAAGACGGATTTTCCTCATAAAAATCATCAAATTCATCATCGTCGCTCTCGCGGATTATTTCCGTGAACTTATCAAAAAATCCCATTGTTTTGCCTCCTTAAAAATATTGTCTGGCGCCGAATATTGCGGAGCCTACTCTGACTATATTTGAGCCTTCGGCAACGGCGGCTTCATAATCGCCGCTCATTCCCATAGACAGAATTTCCATATCTATATTATCGGTTTTTTTATCCTTAATGTCAATGAAAGATTGACGAAGCATTGCAAAATATCTGCGAGCCTCATCGGGCGTTTCGCAAATGGGAGGAATTGTCATCAAGCCCTTAATCTTTATTGCGGGAAGCTGAGCGATTTCGCAAAGCGTTTCTTCAAGCTCTTCAAGATAAATTCCGCTTTTGCTTTCCTCCTTGCCGACATTAACCTCAACAAGACAATTTGTTACTATGCCTTTTTGCAGGGAAACCTTTGAAATTTCCTTTGCAAGCTTAACGGAGGAAACGGATTCAATCATATCCACCTCGCCCACAATCTGCTTAACCTTATTCGTTTGCAGATGGCCGATTAAATGGCGTTCAACGCCGCTGAGATTAAGCTCGTCTCTTTTTCCGAGATATTCCTGAACTCTGTTTTCGCCTATTAAATCGGCGCCGAGCTCAATTGCTTTATTTATATAAACAGGCTCAACAGTTTTGGTTACACACATCAGGCGAACATCGCTTTCGCTTCTGCCTGCCTTAACTGCGCTTTCCTTAACATTTTCAAGAACCCTTTTATAATTCTCCTCAACCGATTTTAATCTGTTTTCATCAGGTGTAAACCTTTCCATCGTGAAGCTCCTTTCCCTGAACAACAATTTGGTCATAAAGCTTTATGCCGCCGTCCTCCTCGGGCGTATAGCTTAAAACAACATAATCGTCAGTTGTGTAAAGTATATCTGCTTTACGCCATTTAACAACGGAGGCAACAAGCGCATAAACACCCTTTTCGCCGTTATTAACATGAACCGCCTCTGCGGGAAGCTTTATTCCCGTATAGGAATTAACTCTTATTTCAATATCCGCAAGCCTTAACGAAGCAATTTCACTGTTCATAAGACTGCATTTAAGAATGAGAACCGTTTGCTCCGCGCCCAAATCAGCGTCTGCGCCCGAAACGATACGGCAGGTATAAACCTCATCACTTCCCGAAACGGCAACATCAACCTTTCCTCCGTTTTTAAGGGGAGCAACATCCTTTGCATTAACAACTGCGCAGAAATACCAGTCAAAGCTTGTTATGAGCTTGCCGATACTGTCGGTTTGCGAGGCTGTGCCTGCTGCTTCCATATACTGCGAAAGCGTTTCAATATCAAGCTGTTCAACAGAGGAATAATCAAAGGAGCGTTCAAGTCCGTCTGTATAGCTTGAAAAAATTCCCGAGGCGTCTGCCTTTATATATCCCGTTGGCTTTGAAATGCTTAAACCCGAAGCCGCCTGCTTTATCTCGCTTATAACAGAGGCAAAATCAACCTCCTGCCCGATAAGTATTTGGCGGCGGGTAAATTTATCGTTTAGCTCGTTTTGATATTCCTCGGCTTCCTGCACATTGCCGTTTGAGCACGCGCGGATATATGAATTAACATCAATAAGAATATCCTTATCAAGCGACTCAACATCTGTTACCTGACCGACGCTTCGGCTTTCCAAATCTGCATAATAATCGGCCTTTTCGGCAAGCTTTTCATACTCGCTGAAAGCCTTTGCGCTTTCCTCGGACGAGAAAGCCCTTGCAATTTCGCCGCCTTCCTTAACCTTTTCGCAATCGCCCACCGAGGCAACCGTTACTGCGTTTTCCTCTGCCGAAACGGTGTGTTCATCTCTTACAACAAGCGCCTGAACATCAACTGTTTCATAAACGATTGAAACCAGCGCCGTTTGCGTTTTGAGGCTGACATTGAAAATGCCGAAGCACTCAACGAAAACATAAATGAAAATCAGCAGAACAAGGAACACCATTGCAATCATCTGCCCGTCTGCCCTTGCAAGAATTTCGGAAATTTTATTCTGTTTTTTTGAATTTGAATTATCCTTATCCATTTAAAAATTCCCTGCTTTTATCAACTGCCGCTTTAACAATATCGGCGCCCTCTTCATCGGCATAAAGCCAAACTGCGTTTTTGCGCCTTTTAAACCAGGTTATCTGCCTTTTTGCATAGCGGCGTGTTTCTCTTTTTAAATCATCAAGTGCCTGCCCGAGCGACTTTTCGCCGCTGAAATACGGCGCAAGCTCCTTATGCCCTATTGCCTGAGCAGAGGTTGCCTTTTCCTTTGAAAGATTTTCCCTTGCTTCTTCAACAAGCCCTGCCTCAACCATTAAATCAACACGGCGGTTTATTCTTTCATAAAGCACCTCTCTGCTTTTAAAGCCGATAACAAAATAAAGGACCTCATAGGGGCTTTCCTCTTTTTTTGAATTTATATCCTGCGCTGTTTTTGTTGAGCCCGAGGAATAATAAATTTCCAAGGCACGCGCAACGCGCTTTTTATTGTTTTTATGGATTTTTTCAGCCGCCTCTTTATCCACTTCAAGAAGCATTGAATAAAGCTCATCGCAATCCTTTTGCATAAGCCTTTCGCGCAATTCAAAATCCGTTTGAGCTTCGGTAAAATTGATATTATCAACAAGACTGTCTATAAAAAGCCCTGTTCCGCCGGCAATAACGGGAACATTTCCGCGCGCAGATATTTCGCTGATTTTTTCCTTTGCCAAGCGGCAGAAATCCGAAACGGAAAAGCCTTCGCTTTGGTCAAGAAACTCAACAAGATGATGGGCAACGCCCTGCATTTCCTTTTGAGCGGGCGCGGCGGAGGCAATGCTCATTCCCTTATAAACCTGCATTGAATCGGCTGAAATAACCTCGCCCGAGACTGCCTTTGCAATTTCAACGGCAAGTCCTGTTTTTCCGCTTGCGGTTGGCCCTGCAACAACGATTATTTTTGTTTTGCTCATACTACTGTATTCTTCCGAATTGCTTTTCTATTTCGTATTTTGAAATTTTTATCATAACGGGTCTGCCGTGGGGGCAGTATTTAATATCGGGCATTGAAAGAAGCTTTTTAACGAAAAGCGCTCTTTCCTCGGGAGAGGTAAAATCTCCGCCCTTAACTGCCGAGCGGCACGAAGCGGAATGGAAAATCCAATCCATTTTATCGGGCTCAATATCCGTTTTGTGTTCAAGAAGCTTCTGCGCAATTTCCGTGATTAAATCCTTAACATCCACGCCGTCAAGAAGCGAAGGCGTTTCGCGCACAATAACTGTTAAGCCGCCGAATTCCTCAACGGAAAAGCCGCATTTTTTCAGAAGCGAAAGATTTTGCGTTACGGCATTATATTCATCTGCCGTTAAATTAACGGCAACGG
Organism: Eubacterium sp.; assembly: GCA_022772725.1. GTDB lineage: Bacteria > Bacillota > Clostridia > Oscillospirales > Acutalibacteraceae > Eubacterium_R. Next base: position 29,806 of record JALEZT010000050.1, on the reverse strand, counting down.
GCGAAAGCAGCACCTGCGAGGCAATGCCGTTTTTCCTTGCGTCCTCACGAAGCCTTTCATAATTAATACGCTCGTGAGCGGCATGCTTATCTATGTAATAAAGGTTATTTTCAATTTCAACAATGATATATGTTTTAAACGCCTCGCCCACTATTTTAAAATCGGGAATAGTCGTCATACTGTCGTCAATCACGATTTCGTCGGGCGTGTCCGTTTTTATGCTTGAAAAATCAAGCTTAACCGTTGTTTTAAACGGAGTGTCATCAACCTTTTCCTCGTTTGAGAAAACGCTTTGACTGACTATTTTATAGTCCTTCGGGTTGCCGAAGCTTTCGGGCCTTTTTTGGTGTCCGCGAGAGGAAGAGAGAGTCCATTCGTTTTGTGAGCGTTTAGCTCTTTGGATTTCCTCGGGCGTGCTGAGTGTTATTTGAACGGGAGCCTCGGGCTTAACGCCGAAATCAATTTTTGTGCTGTTTTTTTCAAGGCTTCTGTAAGTTCTGCCGTCCTCCTCCGTGTAAAACTGCGCCTGCTTAACCGTGTTTTTCGTTTCTATTGCGGTTTTAACGCCGTAATAAATCAAATCGAAAACAGGCTTTTCATTAACGAAGCGCACCTCGATTTTTGCAGGATGAACATTAACATCAACAAGCTTTGGATCTATCTCAATATTGAGTATGCACGCAGGGAACCTGCCTGCCATAATTGAATTTTTATACGCCTGTTCGAGAGCGGCGGCGGCAGCGGCACTTTTAACAAGTCTGCCGTTTATGAAAAAGAACTGCATTGCTCTGCTTTTTCTGGATTCGTGAGGCTTGCTGACCAAGCCTGTTACCCTCATTCCCGAATAGGAATAATCAACATCAATTAGCGTTTCACAAACATCTGCGCCGAGAACGGAATAAACGGCTGATTTGAGACTGCCGTTTCCCGAGGTTAAAAGCACCTGCTTTCCATCCCGTATAAAGCGGAAAGAGATTTCGGGATGAGAAAGAGCAATTCTGTCTACAACGCCCTGAACGGAATTTCCCTCTGTTACATCTTTTTTAAGGAATTTCATTCGCGCAGGAACATTATAAAACATATCGCGAACAACAATTGTTGTTCCGTTCGGACAGCCTGCGTCGCTCAAATCAATTTCCTCTCCGCCTGCTATCTCATAGCGCGTTCCGATGTCCTCGTCCTTTGCTTTGGTTAGCATTTCAACCTTTGCAACTGCGGCAATTGAAGCCATTGCTTCTCCTCGAAAGCCGAGAGTAGAAATTAAATTAAGGTCCTCCTGCGTTTTGATTTTGGAGGTTGCGTGGGATATAAACACCCTTTGAATATCCTCGCGTGCAACTCCGCAACCGTCATCTGTTATACGGATATATGTTGTTCCGCCGTTTTTGATTTCAACCGTTATGCGATGCGCACCGGCATCTATTGAATTTTCAATCATTTCCTTAACAATGCTCATAGGACGCTCAACAACCTCGCCTGCGGCGATAAGGCTGTAAACCTCCTTGGGGAGCACATTGATTTTGGGCATTTATATCACCTCTTTTTGCTGAATTTTTATAGCTCCTCTGCCTTTTTCTTTAAATCGTAAAGCGTTTGCATTGCTTCAATAGGCGTTAGAGTGTTAACATCTGTTGCTTTTAATATTTCAAGAATTTCGTTTTTGCCGTTTGCGGAGAAATTATACTGAATATCCTCTGTTTCCTCAACAACGGCATCCTCTGCCTTAAATTCTATATCAATCTTGTTTTGTTCAAGCTCTTTAAGAATAACCTTTGCGCGCTTAACAACACTGTCGGGAACTCCGGCAAGCTTTGCAACCTCAATACCGAAGCTTTCATCTGCTCCGCCGCGAACAATTCTGCGCAGAAAGGTTATATCGTCGCCCCTCTTTTTAACAGCGATTGAATAATTCTTAACGCCGTCAAGAAGCCCCTCCATAGCGGTTAATTCGTGATAATGAGTTGCAAAAAGAGTTTTTGCGCCGAGCGTTTTCTTTTTGCAGACATATTCGAGCACGGCACGCGCAATGCTCATACCGTCAAAGGTTGAGGTTCCTCTGCCTATTTCATCAAGAATGATAAGGCTGTTTTTAGTTGCATTTTTAAGGATTGACGAAACCTCATTCATTTCAACCATAAAGGTTGACTGACCGGTTGCCAAATCGTCTGACGCGCCCACACGGGTAAACAAGGCGTCAACAATACAGATATTTGCATACCGCGCAGGAACGAACGAGCCTATCTGCGCAAGCAAAACTATAAGCGCGGTTTGGCGCATATATGTTGATTTACCTGCCATATTAGGTCCTGTTATAATGGCGCATCTGTTTTCGCCGTTATCAAGCAGGGTGTCGTTCGGAACAAACGGTGCGCCGTCAAGAAGTGCTTCAACAACAGGGTGTCTGCCGTCCTTAATATCAATTATTCCGTTATTATTTATCTGCGGGCAAACATAATTGTTATTAACCGCGGTTTCGGCAAGACCTGCAAGAACATCAAGAAGCGCAAGTGCCTTTGCCGTTTTTTGAATACGCATAACCTCGGCGGAAACAGTTTCTCTTACTCGGCAGAAGATATCGTATTCAAGAGAAATGCACCTATCCTTTGCGCCGATAATCTTGCCTTCAAGCTCTTTGAGCTCCTGAGTTATATATCTTTCGCAGTTTGTTAAGGTTTGCTTTCTTATGTAGCTGTCGGGAACGAGGTCTTTATACGAATTAGTTACCTCGATATAATAGCCGAAAACTCTGTTGTAGCCCACTTTAAGCTTCGGTATTCCCGTTTCCTCGCGTTGCTTTGCTTCAATTGAAGCAACAATTCCTGCGCCGTCCTCAACAATTGCTTTAAGCTCGTCTATTTCGGGGTTAAAGCCGCTTTTTATCATTCCGCCCTCGCGAAGAGTGAACGGCGGCTCATCAACAATTGCCCTTGAAATTAAATCGGAAACATCCGAAAGCAAATCTATATTTGAATAAATCTCTTTAAGAAGAGCCGTTGAGCACTCGCCTGCAAGAGCCTTTATTTCGGGAAGCTTACCGATTGCGGCTTCAAGGGATTTTAATTCCTTTGCGTTCGCCGTTGAATAAGCAATGCGCGCCATAAGCCTTTCAATATCGCTTATGCCCGAAAGCGCGCCTCTGATTTTATCGCGAAGCGGTGCATTATCTGCAAGCTCGCCGATTGCGTTTTGACGCTTTGTTATTTTTGCGGCAGACATCAGCGGTCTTTCGAGCCAATTTCTAATAAGACGCTTGCCCATTGCCGTTTTTGTTTTATCAATAACCCAAAGAAGCGAATGCTTTTTATCGCCCGTCATCATTGATTTTGTTAATTCAAGATTACGCCTTGCGTTTATATCGAGCTTCATATATTCCTCGTTATCGAAATAATCAAGCTCGGCGGGAGTTTCGATTTCGTCCTTTTTCTGAACGGCTTTAAGATAATCTATAACGCATCCGAGAGCGCACACGGCGGCTCTGCTTGATGAGAGAGAAAGAGAAGAAATTTCTTCCTTTTTCAGCGTTTCAAGAATCACTTCGGTTGCGCTTTCATAATTGAATTTTTCATCGTCAAGAAGCTGCAATTCAGTGTTAAACCTTGATTTAACAAAATCGGCAACCTGCGAATAATCAAGCACGGGAGAATTGATGAGAATTTCGCGCGGCTGATATGTTGAAAGCTGATTTATTATCTGCTCCTCTGCGCCCTCCTCCTTAACGGAGGTTAAATGAAATTCAGCGGTTGAAACATCTGCAAAGCAAAGCCCAACCTCTTTGCCCTCCTTGCATATAACGCAAAGATAATTATTAACGGCATCATCAAGCATATTGCCCTCAATAACCGTTCCGGGAGTGATGATTCTTACAACATCTCTTTTAACAAGCCCTTTAACGAGCTTTGGGTCTTCAAGCTGCTCGCAAATTGCAACCTTATATCCTCTGTTTACAAGCTTTGCAATATAGCTGTCTGCCGAATGGAAGGGCACTCCGCACATCGGCGCGCGCTCCTCCTGACCGCAATCGCGACCTGTTAAAACAAGGTCAAGCTCCTCCGAAGCAATTTTAGCATCGTCAAAAAACATCTCGTAAAAATCACCGAGGCGGAAAAACAGAAGCATATCGGGATATTCACTTTTTATTTGAAAATACTGCTCCATCATAGGAGACAATCCGTTTTCCTTTTTAGCCACTGCCTTTCCTCCTCCTTTGTTTTTACTTCTTTATGAATTAGTGGCAACCGCCGCAGGTTGAGCAATCGTGAGTGCAATTCTCCTCGGGGATTTCGCAGGTTTCGGGGTCTGCTCCGTCAAAGAAAAGTCCTATCATCTTGCTGATATACTGCGCCATCTGCTCCATCTGAGCGGCGGCGGCAGAATATTCCTGCATGCTTTCCATCTGCATAATCTGCTCATAAAGATTTTGATAATCCTCTTGAAGCTTTGCAATTCTTTCGCTGTCTGCCTCATCGGCCTTGCCTGCTTCCTGCTGATATTTAAGAGAAAGAAGCTGCATTTCCTGCATCTGCTTTTGAAGTTCTTCGTTTGCGTCGTTTTTAGCCGCTGCCGCCTGAATTGCTTCAAAGCGTGCGTCCTTTTGAATTTCTTTTCCGAGTTCACGGAGAGCTGATTCTAAACTCATAGATTTTATCCTTTCTAATTAAGTAATTCGCCCTTTAAAACATAGGTTAAGGGCTCTGTTACCCTGATATTTCGGAAGGAGCCGATTAATTCGCTTCCTCCCTCAAATTCTATAATCAAATTGCCGTCTGTTCTGGCGGCAACATAATTATCGCCTAATTTACCTTTGCCGTAAACAAAGCATTTAAAGGTTCTGCCGGCATATTTTTTCATATTCTCGGCAGAAATTTTCTCCTGCGCGTCGGTTAACTCCCTAAACCATTTGCCCTTTTCCTCGGCCGAAACGGGATCCGGCATTTCTGCGGCGGGAGTGCCCTTTCGCGGAGAATAAATAAATGTGAAAAGCGAGGTAAACTTAACCTCCTCAACAAGAGAAAGCGTGTCCTTAAACTCCTCGTAGGTTTCGCCGGGGAAGCCGACTATAATATCGGAGGTTATCGAAAGCTCGTCCCCCATAAGCTCCTTGGCGTAATTTATCAGTTCAAGGTATTTCTCTCTTGTGTATTTCCTGTTCATTGCTTGAAGAACGCGGTTGTTTCCGCTTTGAAACGGAAGATGAAGATGCTTTGCAACCTTATCGCAGCTTGCCATTACTTCAAGCAACTCCCTTGTGCAGTCCTTGGGATGACTTGTCATAAATCTTATTCTGAAATCTCCGTCAAGCGCGTTTATTCTTCTTAAAAGCTCGGCAAAGCTTATCTGCGGAGACAAATCCTTGCCGTAAGAATTAACATTTTGACCGAGAAGCGTTATTTCCTTATAGCCGCTTTCAATAAGCTCCTGCGCCTCGCTGATTATTATATCGGCCTCGCGGCTTCTTTCCCTGCCGCGCACATACGGAACAATGCAGTAGGAGCAGAAATTATTGCAGCCGTACATAATCGGGAGCCACGCCTTTTTATCGTTATCTCTTAAAACGGGAACACCCTCGGCAATTGCACCGTCCGTATCGGGAAGCTCGAAAACCCTTTTCTTTCTTGTTAGGGCTTTGAAGAGAAGCTCGGGCAGTCTGTGCACAACATGGGTGCCAAAAACAAGATCAACAAACGGAAAGCTTTGCTTGATTTTATCGGCAATATGCTTCTGTTGCATCATACAGCCGCAGCAGGCAATAATGATATCGGGATTTTCACGCTTATAGGATTTAAGCGTTCCCACATTACCGAAAACGCGATCCTCTGCGTGCTCGCGCACTGCGCAGGTGTTAAAGATAATCAGCTTTGCCTCAAATCTGTTTTCAGTAAAGCCATAGCCCATTTCGCTGAGCATACCCTTAATTTTTTCACTGTCTGCAACATTTTGCTGGCAACCGTAGGTTATAACGCAGGCAAGAGGCTTTTTATCATATCTTTTTGAAATAACGCCGATAACCTTTTCGCAAAACTCCTTTTGCTTTTTAATTTCTTCCTTGCTGACAACGGCTGTTTTGCGTTGATTATTTTCCATTATTTCACCTCGTTAAAATCTGCTTATAAAAGGACATACCTACACTATTCCATAGTATCTACAATTATAACAAAGTAAAGAAATATATTCAATAATATTTTATTAAAATATTTAAAATTATTATATATAATAAGTACAGTTGCAAAAGAGCGCGTTTTTTGGTAAAATCTAATAAAACAGAGGTGATTGTATGCTGAAAAAAAGAGGAGCGGGAGTTCTTTTCCACATAAGCTCCGTTCCGAGCGAATACGGAATAGGCGTTTTCGGAGACGGCGTTAAAAAATTTATAGATAAAATTCACGAAATGGGATTTACATATTGGCAGGTTTTGCCCTTTAATCCCGTTGACGCTTCAAACAGTCCATACTGCTCGCCGAGCGCATTTGCGGGAAATTATCTTTTCATCAATCCGCAGGGGCTTTGCGATATGGGGCTGATAAGCAGTGATGATGTTGAAGAAAACATATATAACGGCTCTCCCTATACTGCCGATTATGAGTTTGCCGCTGAAAAACGGCTTAACACTCTTAAAAAAGCATTTTTAAATATTGACGATGAGCTGGCTTCAAAAATCAAAACCTTTGAGCTTGAAAACCCGTGGCTGACCGACTATGCCGTTTATATGGCGGCAAAGGAAATAAACGGCAAAAGGCCTTGGTGGGAATGGAAAAAGGAGCACGCTTATTATTTCAACTGCATTAAGGAAATATACTCCTTTGAGGAAAATGCGGCTTTTTGGAAATTTGTTCAATACATTTTCTTTAAGCAATGGTTTGAAATTAAGGAATACGCAAACTCCCTCGGCATTGCAGTTATAGGTGATATGCCAATTTATGTTGCTATGGACAGCGTTGATGTTTGGTCTAATCTTCCCCTTTTTGAGATAGACAAAAAAACGCTGACGGCAAAAAAGGTTGCAGGCGTTCCGCCCGATTATTTCAGCGAAAACGGTCAGCTTTGGGGCAATCCGATTTACAACTGGAAGGCAATGAAAAAGGACGGCTATTCCTGGTGGATTTCAAGAATAGGCTCCGCCCTTAAAACATACGATATTGTAAGAATAGACCATTTCAGAGCCTTTGCAAGCTACTGGGAGGTTCCCGCAGACGCCGAAACGGCAAAAACGGGAGAATGGAAGGACGGGCCTAAAACAGATATTTTTGACAGGGTTTTTGAGGCCTTTCCCGATGCGCCTATTATTGCAGAGGATCTTGGCACCTTTGGCGAGGATGTTGTTGAGCTTTTGAAAAAAACAGGCTTTCCGGGAATGAAGGTTGTTCAATTCGGCTTTGATCCCAATTCCGATTCAAGCCATCTGCCGCACAACGCCGTGCAAAACAGCATAAACTATGTTGGCACTCACGACAACAACACCCTGCTCGGCTGGCTTTGGGAGGCGAGCGAGGAGGAAAGGCGCTTTGCACTTGATTACTCGGGCTATAAAGGAACAGACTGGGGACAGGGCGGATACAGAAGCGAAAGCTGCCGCTCAATCATTGAATGTGTTTGGAGGAGTGCATCAAATGTTGCAATCATCTCTATTCAGGATATGTGCGGCTTCGGTGCAGACGCAAGAATGAATATTCCGGGAGTTCCCGAAAAAAACTGGCGTTTCAGAACAACACAGGAAACGATAGATTCAATAGACAGCGAATATTTCAGGCGCATAAATGCGCTTTACCGCCGAATGTATCCCGTTTTTGAAAAATAAATTATCAATAAAAAGGCTCCTGCATAGAATGGTATGAAGTTATCTTCAAATATTCTTGAAAAGGAGTTTTTTTATGCCTAACAATCCTATTATCGAATCAGGCGAAAAGCGAATCCGCGAGGCAGTTTGCATAGACACGAAGCGGATTTATGACAGCTGCGTTTCAAAGGACTGCCTTGAAAACCTCAGAGTTACATTCTTCTCTAAAAGCCAGCGTCTTATTGACGAGGCGGTTAATATTAAATGCAGAGAATGTCAGGTTGCAACGGTCAGCGTTGATGTTGAAGAGGTGCCCTTTAACAGAGGCTATTACAGTGTTGACATTACCTTCTTCTTCCGTCTTGAATTTGATACTTATCAAGCACCATGCACAACCCCCGAGGTTGCGGTGGGATACGCAAAATTTACTAAAAAATGTATTCTTTACGGCTCCGACGGCAGAGTAAAGGTGTTTAACTCAAAGCCCTCCTGCAAGGCGAAAAACTGCCCCTCTGCGCCGCAGTATTCAAATCCGCTTTGCAAGGTGCAAACGGTTGACCCCGTTATTTTATCGTGTGATGTTATTGATTTGTGCGATTGCTGTGTGCCGCTTTGCTCATCCTTCCCGCAGGAAATTTTGAGCGCAACAGATGATTCCGTGCCGAGCGCAGGCGCGTCAAAGGCAGTTCTTGTTACACTCGGCCTGTTCAGCATTGTTCAGATGGAGCGCGATGTTCAGATTCTTATTCCGGCTTACGATTACTGTATTCCTCAAAGGGAATGTGAATGCTCAACGCAAAATCCGTGCGAAACCTTTGAGGGCATAGAATTCCCCGTTGACGAATTTTTCCCTCCCGAAAAGGAATCGCCCTCTCCCTGCCCGTGTGCAGAGGAAAAAGAAGAGGAAGCGCAGGAATAAATCCGAACGCTTCCTAAACCGAAAATCTTTAAATAACCCCTGCCCTATGCGCAGAGAAAAGAGAAGAGAGAACATTGAAGAGAATCGGGTCTGCGACGCAAATTATATTGCGGCAGGAGCAAGCCCCTGCCCTACGGAGAATAATTAAACCTTAATGTTATTTTTTGTAGGGAGTGGCGGTCTCACCTGTCGTTTCGGTCGGTGCTTCTGCTGACGCAGAGGTGTCCACCGGACACCCGCACCCTCGACACTCCAAAAATCAATTAAGCCTATATCGTATGTATAACAAAGAAATGCCGCAGAAGCCTTTGTTTCTGCGGCATTTTTATATTAATTATACTTTTTCAAGCTTGGCATAATTCGCCATAAGCTTTTTGGTGCCTGCCTTATCAAAGGCAATTTCAAGCAAAACATCTCCGCCCATAGGCATACTTGAAAGAATAACGCCCGTTCCGAAGGTTTTGTGGCGCACCGTGTCGCCTGCATTATATTCCTCGCCCGTGCTTTCCGCCTTTGCGTTAACCTGCCCGAATTTATGAGCCGCAGACGAGCTGAGATTATGCGAGCCGATAGGATTGCCCGAGCCGTAATTGCTTCTTGTGAAGCTTCCGCGCGGAGTGAACGGCTCAACGGTTATATCGTTTTTAACCTCAGACGGAATTTCACGCAAAAAGCGAGACGGCATATTGCGGTTTGTTGTTCCGTAAAGCATACGCTGACGGGCATTGAGAAGATAAAGCATTTGCTTTGCTCTTGTTATGCCAACATAAGCAAGGCGGCGCTCCTCCTCCATATCCTCGTCGCTGTACATAGACATATTACCGGGGAAGATGCCCTCCTCCATTCCGGGAATGAAAACAACGGGAAATTCAAGTCCCTTTGCGGAGTGAAGCGTCATAAGAACAACAGAATCGTCATTTTCATTATACGCGTCTATATCCGAGATAAGCGCAACATCTTCAAGGAAATCGGCAAGGCTGAACTCCTCGTCCTCCTCCTGATATTTTTTAAACATTGACGCAAGCTCATTTATGTTATTTTTCCTGTCCTCAGCAGAATCGGGCTCTTCATCAAGATATTCAAAATACTTTGTTTTTTCAATGATTTCAACAAGCAAGTCAGAGAGGCTCATACCGTCTTCAAGGCATTGCTGAAAGCCTCTTATCATACCTGCAAAATCTTTAAGCTTGCCTGCCGCGCGGAGCGTTTTTTGAAATTCATCACTTCTTTCGCAAACCTCAAACGCGGAAATGCCGAGCCCCGAAGCAATTTCAAAGATATAGCCTATCATTGTTTCGCCTATTGAACGCTTCGGAACATTAATAATTCTTTGCAGGCGCACATTATCGGCAGGATTGCTGATAACCGCAAAATAGGAAATAATATCCTTAATTTCCTTCCTGTCAAAGAAGCGGTTACCGCCTATAACCCTGTGGGGTATTCCGCTTTTTGCAAGCGCAATTTCTATGTTTCTCGACTGCGCATTCATTCTGTAAAGAATTGCGTGGTCGCTCATTTTCATACCCTTTTTAACATTTTTAAGTATTTGCTCAACAATAAAATCGGATTCCTCCGCCTCGCTCGACAGGGTGTTTACCGTTATTTTTTCGCCCTTGCCTGCCGCAGTCCAAAGGTTTTTGCCCTTTCTGTTTTTATTGTTTGAAATAACGGCGTTTGCCGCGTCAAGAATATTCTGCGTTGAGCGGTAATTCTGTTCAAGGCGAATAACACAGGCTTTTTTATACTGCGCCTCAAAGGAAAGAATATTCTCTATCGTTGCACCTCTGAAACGGTAAATGCTTTGGTCATCATCGCCCACAACGCATATATTTTCATATCCGCCCGCAAGCAGAGAAACAAGCACATACTGCGCGTGTGAGGTGTCCTGATACTCATCAACCATAACATACTTAAACTGCTTTTGATACAGTTCAAGAATATCATTATTTTCCTGCAAAAGCTTAACCGTATTGAAAATAATATCGTCAAAATCCATTGCGTCGGATTTCAAAAGCTCCTTTTGATAAAGCTCATAGCAGTCTGCAATTTTTGCTTTTCTGAAATCGTTTTGCGCAAATTTTTTATATTCAACGCAGTCAACAAGGCTATCCTTTGCAGAGCTGATTTCAGATAAAACGGATTTGTGGTTTATCAGCTTATCGTTAAGTCCAAGCTCCTTTTGGCAACGCTTCATAACTCGCCTTTGGTCGTCTGTGTCATAAATCGTGAAATGGCTTGTGTATCCGAGCCTGTCTGCAAAACGCCTTAATATTCTTGCGCAGCAGGAATGGAAGGTAAACGCCCAAATATCGTTTGCCTCCTCGCCGATTGCATTAACAAGCCTTTCCTTTATCTCGCCTGCCGCCTTATTTGTAAAGGTTATTGCAAGCACCTGCCAAGGCAAAGCAAGACCGTTTTCGATTATGTAACGAACTCTGTTTACAAGAACTGTTGTTTTTCCCGAGCCTGCGCCTGCAAGGATAAGCAAAGGTCCTTCGGTTTGTTCAACAGCCCTTTGCTGCATTTCATTTAATGCCATAAAGATTTACCTCGTTCAAAAAAAGGGTGCCGCAGACACCCTTTTCGTTTTTGTGATTTTGATTTATATGATTAATTTAAGCGATTACCGCAGAAGCGTTAAGAGAACGCCTGCCGCAACTGCCGAGCCGATAACGCCCGAAACATTCGGACCCATAGCGTGCATAAGCAGGAAGTTTGAGGGGTTTTCCTTTTGACCCTCCTTTTGACTTACACGCGCCGCCATAGGAACTGCCGAAACGCCTGCCGAGCCGATAAGAGGATTTACCTTGCCCTTTGTTGCGATATACATAAGCTTTCCGAAAAGAACGCCGCTTGCCGTTCCGACCGAGAATGCAATAAGTCCGAGAATAATAATAAATATTGACTGTGCCGTTAAGAAGGTTTGCGCATTTGTTGTTGCGCCTACGGAAAGGCCGAGCATAATTGTTACGATATTCATAAGCTCATTTTGAGCCGCCTTTGCAATACGCTCTGTTCTGCCGCTTTCTTTAAGCAGGTTACCGAACATAAGCATACCGACAAGCGTTGCCGCATCGGGAAGAAGAAGCGAAACAATAACCGTTACCATTATCGGAAACAGTATTTTTTCAAGCTTTGAAACCTGACGCAGATTGCCCATAACAACGGAACGCTCTTTTTTTGTTGTGAGCGCACGCATAATGGGAGGCTGAATTACGGGAACAAGTGCCATATATGAATATGCCGCAACGGCGATTGTGCCGAGCAGCTGAGGAGCAAGCTGAGAGGTTACGAAAATAGCCGTTGGACCGTCTGCACCGCCGATTATGGCGATTGAGCCTGCCTCCTGAGGAGTGAATTTTAAAAGAGTTGCACCGAGATAGGTGAAGAAAATACCGAACTGAGCGGCGGCGCCGAGAATGAAGCTTGACGGATTTGCAATAAGAGGACCGAAATCCGTCATTGCGCCGATACCGAGGAATATAAGCGGAGGATAAATTCCCGCCTTAACGCCGAAATAGAGGAAATCCATTAAGCCCGGAGTGCACACCGCGCCTGTTGTTTCATCTATCATTCTGCCTGCAAGCAAATCAATAAAGCCCTGTATATCGTGATACTGAACGGCAAGATTTGCACCCGGAATGTTTGCAAGAAGCATACCGAAGGCAATGGGAATCATAAGCAAGGGCTCAAAGCCTTTTTTAATTCCGAGCCAAAGCAGGAAGAAGGAAACAAGTATCATTATTAAGTTAAGAAAGCCGCCCGAGCTGAAAAAATAAGCATAGCCGCTGTTTTGCAATATATCAACAATGGCGCCCCAAACGCCCTGTAAAACTTCCATTATTTTTTAGTCCTCCGAAAAAATTTATGTTAAAATCCGATTAAAAAGGCCTTGCGTTTTCTGCAATTGCCGCCGCCGACCACGGATTTCTGCCGGCAGGAGATTTAACTCTTATACTGCGAATTGAAACGGCACCAACGCCCTCGCTTGCGGCGATTGCCGCAGAGATTGCCGCAACAATTTCAGGGCTGACACCCTGCGAAACAGCGGGAGCGGCAGGAGCCGCAGGAGCGGAAACGGGAGCAGGAGCCTTTGCAGGAGCCGCCTTAACAGGAGCGGCAGGCGCTTCCTTTTTCTTTTCTTTTTTATTCTTTTTACCTGCGCCGTTGCCCTTTTCCATTGCAAGACCGAAGGCTTTAAATATAAATATAAAAACAATAAGAACGGCTAAAACTATGCCTATTCCGGCAACAACAACCGTTGCAACCTGTGTCCAATCAAGATTTTGAATATATTCGCGATAATCTGCCGCCCATTTTGAAATTGAAGCCGCAAGTAAAACAGGATACATCAAATATTCCCCCATTATCATAAATTAGTTAGTATTATAAAACAGATTACGCTTTTTTTCAACCTAAATTTAATATTTTAATCTGTATTGATAAAAAATTGTCATAGTGTATAAAAATAGCAGTAAACTATTGATTTATTTTTAAAAAAGTTTATAATATTATTAGCAACAGGAGGGATTTTACTATGAAAAAAGAAACTTTAATCATTGCAATTTTAGTTGCCCTTATTATTTTATGGATAACGGAAACACTCGGAATGGCTAAAACATCAAGAATCCTCGGCGGAGCAATTGATGTTGGCTTTGCGCTTTTAAGATAGAAAAAATCATAATTAAATCGGCAGTCCGTTTTGGACTGCCGATTTTTCTTTTTAACGCAATTCGTTTTGGATATATTCAATTACATTTGGCTGGGAGGCGCTTACACCAAGAGAATAGCTATCAATATAACGCGCCTCGCTTGAATCGTCGTAGCTATACATATAGCGTGAATACATTCTTTGAAGCTCGGAGGCACTCATTGATTTAAGCTTTTCGCGAACCTCCTGCGGTGCGTCCTCATTTACCGAATAGAAATCAATATAGTAAACAGTATCGAAATTGCAATCATAATCGTAATAGCAAAATCCGAAGCCTTCAAGCGGTAAGCTACTGAACAGCTCATACTTATCGGTGCTTCTGAAATCGTTTTTCAAAACGCCGAAAAATTCATCATAATCGGGAATATTAACAATGCTTTGACCGCTGAACCAATCATCCGAATTATCATCATATATTTCATCCGTTGAAAAATCCTCAACGCAAACGAAAAGAATATCATCGGAATTAATGTTGAAGGGCTCAATACTGCTTAACGCCTCATCTGTTTTAATCAAATCGGCAAACTCATCGGCAACGCATTCTCCTGCGGCATAATATGTTCTTTTAACCTTTGAGCCGTCTTTAAGAGTATATACAATATCGCAGCAGCAATCCTGATAAATATCGTGATAAAGACCGAAAAGATTGCTGAAATCCTTTGAAACACAATAATCCGATTTTTCAATTGTTTCCTTTTCGGTTAATTTTTTATGAAGGGCAACTGTTTTTTCAACAGACTCCTCGCTTGTTAATTTAAGCGTTTCATAGCTTCCCGCACCGTAATAGCTGTCCGACGAGAAAAGAGCTGCATATTCATTCGGCTCTCTGCCTGTTATTTCAACATATTCAATCTCCTGCTCCTCGGGAACATAAGAGATATATTTATCGTGAGACGGAAGAAATACGCAAAGAAGGAAGATAACACCTATTGCGCAGGCGCAGGAAAGGGTTACCGAGCCCTGCCTTGTGAACGCCTTTTTGAAGAATACGGCATTATAAATCATAGAGAAGATAACGGCGCAGATAATGCCGAAAATAATCATTCCCCACAAATTATTAACCGTTACTGCCGAAAACGCGGCAAGCGAAAGAACGAACAAAAACGCCTGCTCAACAAAGCCGCCGGAGAGGCTGACCTCTGCCGCCTCGGCTTTTCTTTTTGCAAAAACGACATAGCCCAGCATAATAACCGCAACGGCTTCAATAATGCCGACTGCGGCAAGAAACGCAATTTCGTTTACGCTTTCGGAATAAAAGCTTATATTAAGGCTTCCTATCGGGCTGATTGCAAATGCCGCCGCTTCATCAATTTTTAAGCCCCAGATATAATCAAGATTTGATTTAATTCCGTTTAAAATAATATCAATTCCGCCTACTGAAATAACGGACAAAATAACATAATGAACCTTTCTGCCTGCGCTGACTGCGCACAAAATCAAAATTGAAAGCACGCACAAAACAGAGGCAAGAGCAGACGCCGTGCCTGCAAAATAAATTGCCTTATCAAATATTAAGCTGCACTTTTCGGAATGAAAGCTAAGCATACAGATATAGCCCGAAACAGACGAGCAAACAACAGACACAGTGTTGACTGCAAACGCAAAAACAACATTTGCAAAATAAACCGCCCCTCTTTTAACGGGAAGCGCAAAATAATAATCGCACGCGCGTTTACTGTAAATCTCCTTAAACAGACCTACCGCAAGAAACAGATTATAAACAATACATATTGCCGAAACGATGACGGTTACGGTTCTGAGCTCGCCCGTTACATCAACCGTTCCGACATTTAAGGTGTTATACAAATAATCAAACGCGGTTACGGTTGGAATTGTAATTGAGGCAAGAAGAGAGAGTGCAAAAACGATAACTGCGCCGATAATGTTTCTTCTTGAAACGGTTTTAAACGCCTGCGCAAACTGATTTTTATTTAAAGAGCTTGCTGATTTCATATCCTGCCGCCTCCATTTCACAAATAAATAATTCTTCAAGCGTGAGCGGAAGAATTTCAAAGAAAACGGGATTTTCGGCGTTTATAAGCTCCGAAATTTCCTCCTGACTTCCGCGAACGGTTAACTGCACCATTTTGCCCTGCCTGCTTTCCTTAAAAATGCTAAGGCGGGCTTTGAGCGCTTCAAAGCGTTCCTCCTCCATAACAAACTGAACTCGGAAAACGCCGAGAGCGTCGCTGTCTATATCCTTTTCAAGCAATATTCCGCCCTTATGAAGAAGACCGATATGGTCGCAAAAGCCCTCTAATTCACGCAGATTATGCGTTGCAATAACAACGCTTGCCTTTGTTTCATCAACATATTCAATAAGTATTTTTTTAACAAGCTCTCTTATAACGGGGTCTAAGCCGTCAAAAATCTCATCAAAAAGAATAACCTGCGGATTATAGGAAAGCGCAAGAATAATTGCCGCCTGCCTTTGCATGCCCTTGCTCATTGTTGAAATTTTCTGCACGGGATTAATCGGAAAAGCCGATTTCAGCCTTGCATATCTTATATCGTCCCAATCGGGATACATTATTTTCATATAAGACGCAGAGCTTTCAAGAGTTGCGCCGGGATAAAAATACGGAAAATCGGAAATAAACGCCGTTTTTGATTTGATTATCGCATTTTCAAAGGGCTCCTCTCCGTTTATAAGTGCCTTGCCCGAATCCGCCTTAAAAACGCCTGCAAGTATTCTGAGGAGGGTGCTTTTTCCTGCTCCGTTAGAGCCGACAAGGCCGAAAACAGAGCCGTTCTCAATACTGAAAGAAATTTCATTGAGCGCCTTTGTTTTGCCGAAGCATTTTGTTAAATTTTTAATTTCAATCATTTTTCTTCCTCCCAGATGCGATTAACTATTTCCATTACTCTTGATTTCTCAACACCTGCGTTTTTTGCATCGGTCAGCGAGGCCTCTATATCCTTTACCGCCTGCTTATGTATTTTCTTCAAATCCGTTGCGCTGACGAAAACGCCCTTGCCGGCAACGGTGTAAATAACTCCCTGATGCTCAAGATTTTTATACGCCTTTGAAACCGTGTTTGGATTTATACCGAGCTCGCACGCAAGAGCGCGAACAGAGGGCAGTGCGCTGTCTTTTTCATAAACGCCCAGATTGATATATTTAACTATGCTTTTTTCAAGCTGAGTATGAATCGGCTCACGGCTTCTCATATCAATTGAAAACATTCTTTGCTCTCCTTTGGGTTCGGATTATTACTATTCATTATGAATTGCGGTAAGCGCGCTTACCTTAACAGAGCGGTTTGCCGGCGCAAGACCTGCAACAACGCCTATTAAAATTGAAAACAGTATTCCCGAAACGGCAAGCCACCACGGAATAGACGAAACGCAAATAAGCAGCCCCTCCTCCATTTCTCCGAAGGAATTAACAACCGCCCTTGCAATCAGATTTGCCGTTATTGAAATTATATAGCTTATTATAATGCCGATTGTGCCGCCCATAAAGCCTATTGTGCCTGCTTCATAGAGAAACAGCGACTTAATATCCTTTATATCACAGCCGAGCACCTTCATAATTCCGATTTCCTTTGTTCGCTCGTAAACAGACATAACCATAGTGTTGCTTATGCCGAAGGCGGCAACAAACATTGAAATTGCGCCGATTGCTCCCAAAACGAGCTGAACAACCATCATAACCTTTTTTGTGTATTCAAGCTCTTCATCATCGGAATAGCAGGAAAAGCCTGCCTGCTTTATTTTATCCTTGACTGCGCCGACATTGCCCATATTATTTACAAAAACATAGATTTCGCCGTATTCAAGGCTTTTTCTCGCCTGCGGATTTAATTTATTGTACTGCTTAATATATTCCTGCGCAAGCGAAATATCAACATATATACCGTTTGAGGTATCATAATCAACCGTATAATCCCTTTTAATAATGCCGCCGACTTTTATTCTTTGCGACGGAACAGACGATGGTGCGCCGTTTGAGTCCTCCATAACGGCAGGGCTTATAAAGAATATATCCTTCATAGGATCTATTTCACATTCGGACAATTTATAATTCTCGTCATATTTATATTTAACTGAATTTCCCTGACTGTCCTCAAAGGCGGTTACCGCCTCTTCTCCGAAAAACACGGTGTTTCTTTTATCAATGCCTGCAAAGGAGCCCTCATTTAATGAATAGCCCATCATTTCAAGTGCGTCTAAATCAATGCCCTTAACAGTGCCCCAACCGTAATGATATCTGCCTCTTGTTATTTTAACACATTCCGAAACGCTGACTGTTGGCACAACCGCATTAACATTTTCAATGCTCTTGAAATAATCAACGGCTCTGTCATCAAAGGGAAGTTTCTCCGTCTCCTCTGTTTCGGACATATAATCGGAGCCGTAAACCGTTATTTTGTTCAGCGAGGAATCGGATTCATACTGCGAGGTTATCATTTTATCTATGCCTATGCCGATAGAAACCATAATAACTATTGCGCAGGTGCCGATAACAACGCCGATAACGGTTAGCTTTGTTCGTGTTTTTCTGTTTTTAAGATTTTGAACAGCCATTGAAAAGAGGTCAGATTTCTTCATCGAAATTCTCACTGCCCTTTCTTGCTTTTCTCTTCTTAACTATTACAACAATAACAACCGCGGCAATAACAATAACCGCAAGGCAGGCAATGCCGCCTATAATGACAGGAGTATAATTTGTGCTGTCCTGAGCAGCCTCCTCGCTCTCCGTAATCTCGGCATACGGGTCATAATATTCCTCAACGGTAACATTAAACTCCTGCTCAATTGTCTTTTTCTCTGCGTTTTCGTTTTCATATTCAAGCACAAGCGTTAACTTTTTATTGCCGAGCTTGGTGAAGGTTACGGGCAGTGTGTAGTTGCTTGAAAACTGCGTGCCTGCCTCAATATTGCCTATAAATGCGCTTGCAATTTCAACGCCTGCTTCATCAAGAAGCTTAACTGTTGCGTTTGCGGCTCTTGTTTGTCCGCTGTTTACAACCTGAAATGCGCAGTCTGTTTCCTGATCAACCGTTACCGTTTTATCGGCAAGGTCTATACCCTGAAACTGCAATTTATCGGGCTGAATAACGGGAATGCTCATAGTCAGCTCCGAGCTTGCGGATACTCTTTCTCCGCCCTCGAAATACTCATAGGAAATCGATGCCGTAATGGAATAAACGCCCGACGGAGCACTGTTTAAGCATTTAAAGCTTTTTGTAACAGATTGCGTTGATGAAGCCGCAATATCCTTAACGGCAACAGTGTCTGTTCCGTCTGCAACAATGAAAGCCTCTCCGCCCGAAAGCTTGCAGATAACATTCTGCACCTTAATATTTGAGGAATTATTCTTAATTTTAAAATCAAGTGTAAAGGTGTTGCCGCCCTGAATTTCCGCTCCTCCGTAAGAAAAATCGGAGATGAGAAGCTGAGGAGACAGTCCCTGAATGGCAGACGATGCGCTCTTAACCTCAACATTGTATGTAAATTCGCTTGAACCGCTCTGCTTTTCGCCCATATCAAAATACTCATAATTTATGCTGACCGATATGGGATACATTCCTGCGGGGCAGGAGGCATTGCAATAAAACGCCTTTGAAAAGCTCTGTGAGGAGCCTTTTGCTATTTTATCCGCATAAAGCGTATCAGTATCGTTTTTAACGGTAAATGCGTCTGCACCCGAAAGGCGAATATTAACATTTCTGACATCAATATCGGAGCTTGTGTTTTTAAGCGAGAATTTCAGCTTAAAGCTGCTGCCCGCGTAAATATCCGAGCTGTCAACCGAAAAGCCGTTAGAAATAATACTCGGGCTTAAAGAAGCGGATATTCCGCCCTCCTCCTGCGCAAGGCAGGCGGTTTGAACGGCAAAAATCATAAGCGCCGCAAGCAACGCACAAATAATTGATTTAATCCTTTTCATTACTTTTCTCCTTTTCGTTTTCGCAGACGGAAACAATTCTGCCGTCTGATATATTAACCGTTATATCTGCAAATGCCGCAACATTAATATCGTGGGTTACGAGCACCATTGTTTGATTGTTTTTATGCACCAAATCGGTTATAAGCGTCATAACCTCATTAGTTGTTTTACTGTCTAAATTTCCTGTTGGCTCATCGGCAAAAATAACCTTTGGGCTTGAAACAAACGCCCTTGCAATGCCAACCCTTTGCTGCTGACCGCCGCTCATTTCATTCGGCTTATGATCGGCTCTGTTTTCTATTCCGACAAGGCGGAGCAATTCAAGAGCACGCTCGCGGCGCTCCTTTTTGTCGGCACCTCTGAAAATAAGGGGCAGTTCAACATTTTCAACCGCCGTTAAGGACGGTATTAAGTTATACGACTGAAAAACAAAGCCCGTGTGCTTTTGGCGGAATTTCGCAAGCTGAACCTCAGAGAAGGTGTCTATCCTGTATTTTCCTATGCTGACCGTTCCCGCGCTGGGCTTTTCAAGGCCTGCAAGCATATTTAAAAGCGTTGATTTTCCCGAACCCGAGGTTCCGAGAACGGCGCAGATTTTTCCGCGCTCCACTTCAAGATTAACATTATCAAGCGCAACGATTTTTTCATTGCCAACCTTATAATATCTTGAAAGACCGACGGTTTTTATAAATGCCCTTTCGTTTTCCGTATTAACCCCTCCCCGCTTTGTTTTTTACTGTACTACTGCTATTAATACAGTTTTCACTTTATAAATACCATATAAAAGCGATATTGTCAACATTTTTTTCAAAATATGCTCGTAGGGCGGAAGCAAAACGGGTCGGCGTGGAAACCGACCCCTACAAAATACCATTTGGGTTTTATATACACCGTAGGGAACGCCGTCCTCGGCGTTCAGTGAAAGCCTGCAAAAAAAAGACAGGCAAACGCCTGTCTTTTTAAAGATAATTATTATTCATCAATAATGCAAAGCTTTAACGCCTTTGGCTCGATTTTGAAAACAACCTCGCTGTAATCAAAATTTTCTCCGTCGCAGTTTCCGAGCAGAGCAGAGCCGTCTGTTGACCAAATTCTGCCGCCCGTAAGACAGCCCGTATGTATTTTATCGGACGCCTCCTCGTTTGCCGTTCCCTCGCTGTATTTCGGAATGAGCGGAAGTACCTCCATAAGATTAACCGCATCAACCTTGCAGAAATCAAGAAGCCCGTCATCAAGCCTTGAATTAGGCGCAGGGCAGAAGCCGCCGCCGTAATAGCTTGCATTGCAGATTGCAAAAAGCGTGTAATCCGAGGGAACCTGGCTCCATTTATATGGCTTGCCGTCCTTATCAACGCAATCAAGCTCAAAGTTTATTTGATAGTGCATTGATTGAAGAACAGACGGAACAATTGCGATATTATACGCCTGATGACCGAGGAATTTAATTTTTCCTGCAATCCTTCTGCCGATTGTTTCAACCTTTGTGTCAAGCCCATAGCTCATAACATTAATACATTTTTCGCCGTTATAATCTATTAAATCTATCGGCATAATTTTATATTTTATTCTTCCGTTATGAAGCCCGAACGCCTTAACAACCTTTAAGGCATCAATCTTTTTTGTTTTATAAATCTTTTTTGCAAAATCGTTTCCCGTGCCGAAGGGCAGAATCATCAAGGGGGTTTGAGTGTGCGCAAGGCCGTTTGCAATTTCGTGAACGGTACCGTCGCCTCCGCAGGAAACAATAACGCACTCGTCTCCGTATTTTTCGGCATACTGTGCCGCAATTTCCTTTGCATGTCCGCGATAATGCGTTTCCTCAATTATCATTTCATCGTCAATCATTCTAAAAGCAGACTGCACCTGCTTAAAAAGCATCTGCCTGTCTTTATTTCCTGCTATCGGATTTTCAATAAATATGTATTTCATCTGATTCCCCTCTTTAATTCCGCTTGAAGCAAGCCTTACATAACCCTTGTTCCGCCGACCGGTCTTATTATAAGAACATGGCAATTGCCCTTGCCGAAAATGCTTTCCATTTTTGCCTTATATTCATCAAGAAGCTCATTCGGAACAAATGCCTGAATTGTGCCTGCAAAGCCGCCGCCGTGAACTCTGTATGCACCCCTGCCCTTTAAAATATCCTCTGTTACGCAAAGCGCAAGAGAAAGCTTTTGCTCGGTGGGCTCACTCGGAGTGTAAACATTCTGATTATACATATATGAGGATTTTCCGCTATCGCAGATAACCTGCTTAAATTCCTCAAAATCGCCGTTTTCAAGTGCTTTAACAGCCCTGTCAACGCGAAGATTTTCGTTATAAAAATGATATGCCCTTAAAATTGCACGATCGTTAACCTTGCCAACGATACCTGCAACAGATTTTTTGAAATCCTCAAAGCTGATTTCACGCAAAACATTTTTGCCGAGTGCCTTTGCAACGCTTTCCATTTCGTTTCTGACTGCGGCATAGTCGTCAGTTAAATCGCTGTGGTTTCCGCCCGTGTCAACAATGCAGAGAGAATGACCGCTCTTTGAAAAATCAAAATCAACCTTTTTGATAACGGGATTTTCGGTTGACTCAAAATCAATAGTAACAAAGGTGCCTACCGATGACGCCATCTGGTCAAGCAATCCGCAGGGCTTACCGAAAAATACATTTTCCGCATACTGCGCAATTTTTGCAATATCAACCGCGCTGATTGCTCCGTCATTAAAGAGATATGAAACGGTTGTGCCCAAAAGAACCTCAAACGCGGCAGACGAGGAAAGTCCGCTTCCGCCCATAACATCAGAGGTTGTAACGGCGTCAAAGCCGCCGATATCATAGCCCATATCCTTGATTTTGGCAACAACGCCCCTAACCATTGCGGTTGAATGGCCGAATTCCTTTTCATCGGGAAGAAGCTTTGAAATGTCAACAACATTCATTGCGTGGCCGCTTGATTTAACTCTTACCGTGTTATCATCACTTTTAGCGCAAACTGCAACGGCGTCAAGATTAATTGATGCGGCAAGAACCTTTCCGTTGTTGTGGTCTGTGTGATTTCCGCAAACCTCTGTTCTGCCGGGGGCAGAGGTGATAATAACATCTCTTTCTTCTCCGAAAAGCTCAATAAATTCATTAAGGAGCTTAACATAGCGCGGCTTTTGCTCCTCAACTGCATCTGCATTAACATAAACTGCTTTCAGCTTTTCATCCATCGAGCCGTTTTCAATTGCCTCGATATACTCTTGTGGTTTCATAATGCTCTCCTTTTTATTTATAAAACAATTTTATATTTTTCTTTTTGCGAATACATTAACAGCGTTTGCGTCATTTGACGCGATTTTATGCCGTAAAAAACATTGAAAATAAGACTTGTCAGTCCCGTAAAGGCAACTATAATTATTAAAAGAATTATAAACTGCCGTGAAAACGGATTATATAGCTCTGCACCGATTTTTGTGTAAATAAACAGACGGGGCAAAAATCCGATTAGACTGAGGCACACATAATAAACAAAATCATAATTCATTGAACCGTAAAGCTTTGAAACCATTCCGAGCGGAATAGACGGAACAAAGCGCGAAACAAGCAATATATAAGGATTTCCCGAGCCCTTGAAAAGCACCCAGTTTTTTATAAACCTTGCCTGCCTGATATTAAGAAGCATCATTGCCCAGCCGCCGCCTATCCACTTGCCCTCAACATATTTAACAACAAAGAAGAACAAGGTGAAAACAACATTTATAAAAACTGCCGTGTGAAGCGGAAAAACCATACCCGATATAACGCAAAGCACGCTCATCGGAATAGGAAGCTGGCATTTTGCAATATACAGCGCAAAAATGCAAATCAAAATTTCAATATGTGTATCAAGCCCCGCAACCGCGCGCTCAACCTTTCCGAGCCAATTTATTATAGCGTCAAACCTGACTTCAAGGCTTGCCTGCTTATAAAGGCACATACTCAAAAAAACGATTATAACCGAGGTTGCGATAACAATAATTAGCGATATTAAATTTGTTTGATGCCGTTTGCTCTTTTTCAAATTGGCACCTCCGAAAAATTAATATTCGTGATAATTCCCCAAAAACTTGAAATCGGGAAGCTCAGACGAAAGAGCGCAAAGCAAATCAAGCGTTTTTTCGTTTTTAACACTGCCCAAAAGGTCTGTATAGAAATAATAGCTGAAATCGCCGTTTTCCATCGGGCGTGATTCAAGCTTTGTCAGGTTAAGCCCCGTCATTGAAAATCTGCCCAAAACTCTGTAAAGCGAGCCGGTTTGATGCGGCAAAGAGAAAATGAGAGAAATTTTATCTGCATTCCTTTCAATAACAAGCTTTTTTGAAATAACGATAAATCTTGTGAAATTACTGCTGATATTCTGAATACCTGCTTTTATAATTTTAAGATTATATTTTTTAGCCGCATCTGCCGAGCAGATAACGCCTATATCGTTTCTCTCGCTTTCGGAAACGAATTTAGCCGCCGCGGCGGTGTTTGTGTAGTTTACTCCCGTGAAATCAAAATCCTTTATGAATTTTGAGCATTGCGACAATGCCTGCGGATGACTGTAAACCTCATCAATATCCTCATATTTTGTATCCTGCTTGGCGCAAAGGCAATGCTTAACTTCAAGCGAATAGGAGCCCACAACATAAAATCTGTATTTCATAATAAGGTCGTAAGCCTCGTGCACGGAGCCTGCCGTTGAATTTTCAACGGGGATAATTCCAAACGGCGCCTCGCCCTTATTTACCGCTTCAAAAACATCCTCAAAAAGCCTGTAATGCCTAATCTGCGAATTAGGAAAAAGCACCGATGCGGTTTTATCAGCATAGCTTCCGTCAACGCCTGCGCAGGCAACGCTTGTTTCTCTTTCAAAGGCGTTTTCATCGCTGAGCGCCTGCTCAATGAGCTCACGAAGCTCTTTGCCGCCGCCGATAATTTTATGCTGAATTGCTCTTGAAGCGTCCATCGTTGCGGCAAAAACGGTTGCGATTGTGTCGCCCTGCGCGCCGCATTTTTTGTGAACATCATCAAGGATTTCCTTTTCCCTTTGCTCATTCAAAACGGGCAGGCCGCGCTCAACCTTATACTGCGCAACCTTTTCCGAAATGCTCATTCTTTTGAGTAAAAGCGGAATAAGCTCCTCATCTATTTCATCAATCTGTTTTCTTAAATCAAGTAAATCCATTAAATTAAAAACCCTCTGCTTTACATCATTAAATCAAGAAGCACTAACGCGCAAGCTCCCTCAACAACGGGAAGCGCACGCGGAACTATGCAAGGGTCGTGCCTGCCCTTAATAACAAGCGTTTCATTCTGCATTGTTTGAAGATTAACGCTTTCCTGAGCAATTGAAATTGACGGAGTGGGCTTTATTGCAACCGAAAAAACTATCGGTGCGCCTGAGGTTATTCCGCCGAGAATACCGCCGTTATTATTCGTTTTAAGCGCAACATCGCCGTTTTTAATTTCATAGGCGTCATTTGCCTGATAGCCCGTCATATCCGCAAAGCCGAAGCCTGCTCCGAACTCAACGCCCTTAACGGCAGGAACACCGAAAAGCGCAGAGGATAATCTGCTTTCAACCGTGTCAAACATATTGCCGCCTATTCCGGCAGGAACACCGACTGCGGCACATTCAATAATTCCGCCGACGGAATTTCCTTCAAGCCGAGCCGTTTCAATAACGGTTCTCATTTCAAGCTCCTTTTCGTTGCTTATAGTTGCAAACAAATCGTTTGAAAGTGCTTCAAGCAATTCGGGGGTTATGTTGTTTTTATCAAAGCACTCATCCTCGGCAGGACCGATTTTTTTAATGTGTGAGCCGATAAAAATTCCCTTTTGCGCCAAAATCTGCTTTGCAACCGCGCCTGCGAAAACAAGCGGAGCGGTCAGCCTGCCGCTGAAATGGCCGCCGCCTCTTATATCATTATCTCCGCCGTATTTGATATATGCGGGATAATCACTGTGGCTCGGGCGTGGAACGGTCATAATATTTCCGTAATCCGAGCTTCTTGTGTTTGTGTTTTCAATTATCATTGCAAGCGGTGCGCCCGTTGTTTTTCCGTTTAAAACGCCGCTCAGTATTTTCGGCTCGTCTGCCTCCCTGCGAGGCGTTGCCGATTTATCCTGACCGGGAGCACGCCTTTTCATTTCTTTTTTTATTTGCTCCGTATCAAGCTCTACGCCGTGAGGAAGTCCGTCAATAACACAGCCGATGGCTTCGCCGTGGCTTTCGCCGAATACGGAAATTTTTATTCTGTTACCGAAGGTTGATGACATTTGCTTTACCTCCAAGCTTATTATAATCCTCAAAAAATGAGGGATAAGATTTATTTATGCTTTCAGCGTCTGTTATAACGGTTTCGCCCTTTGCGAAAAGACCTGCCGCCGAAAAAGCCATAACAATTCGGTGGTCGTTATATCCGCAAAGCTCTGCGCCGTGAACCTCTCCGCAGGGCGTTATAATCATTCCATCCTGCGTTTCCTGTGCCGAAACGCCCATTTTATTTAAGTTTTCAACAACTGATTTAATTCTGTTTGACTCTTTGAGCCTTAAACGCTCTGCGCCCTTAATAACCGTTTTTCCCTGCGCGAATGCCGCAGTAACGGCAATTGCGGGAACCATATCGGGAATATCCGTGCAGTCTATTTCAATTCCGTGAAGCTTTCCCTTTTTGCAGGTTATACTGCCTTCTCCCGTTTCAACAACTGCGCCGAAGCGTCTTATAACATCAACAACGGCTTTATCGCCCTGCGCGGAATTAAAATCAACGCCCGTGAGAGTAACCTCTCCGCCGATTGCCGCCGCACTCATAAAGAACGCCGCATGGCTCCAATCGCCCTCAACAGTATAATCACGCACGGCATATTTTTGGTTGCCGTGAATAAGATAGCCGAAATCTGTTTCGCAGGCGTTAACGCCGTAATCCGCCATAACCTTTAAGGTCATATCAACATAGGGCTTTGATTGAAGCGGAGTTTTAAGAATTATTGCGCTGTCGCCGTCTGCAACGGAAAGTGCAAACAAAAGCCCCGTTATATACTGACTGCTGACGTTTCCGTTAACCTCATAGTTGCCGCATTTCAGCCTGCCGCTTATTTTCAACGGAAGAAAGCCGTTGCTTTCAACAGTAACTCCGTGCTTCGGCAAAAGCTCAATATATTCGCCTGCCGTTCTTGAAAGCAGACTGCCCTCGCCCGTGAAGGTTATCTCCTTTCCAAGTGCCGCCGCAACGGGAATCATAAAGCGCATTGTTGAGCCGCTTTCAAGGCAGTTTGCAGTTGCCTCGCCGCTTTTCAGCGACTCTATAACGCCCACCGTTGCCTTCATATCGTTTGAATTTATTATGGGAGAAACTGCTCCGCCGCCTGCAAGAAATGAGCAGATAAGCGCTCTGTGAGCGGCAGATTTGCTTGGAGGAAGCGCAAGTGTTCCGTTTAAGGATGATTTTTTGATTAAGACCTTACTCATACATTAACTCCGAAAAAGCCTGCAATTTTTTCAGCCTCAACAGGCAAAACATAGCTTTCGCCGATTTTGCTTATAACGGCAAGCTTTATTCCTGCGCCTGTGCGCTTTTTATCCGCATTCATAGCCGAAACGATTTCCTCTGCGCTGTGGGTGTCCTTTGTTTTAAGATTATATTTTTCAAGCAGAGAGCAGATTTTTTCGCAGGTGCCCTTTTCGGTTATGCCTGCGTTTTCGCCCGCCTGCGCTATCATTGCCATTCCTATTCCGACCGCTTCGCCGTGGCTTACGGTTTTAAAGCTCCAAAGCTTTTCTATTGCGTGTCCGCAGGTGTGTCCGAAATTAAGAAGCGCTCTTTCGCCGTGCTCCTTTTCGTCGTTTTCAACAACCTGCCTTTTTATATCAACACATTCAAAAATTAAATCCTCTATGAAGTCCTTTGCACCTTCCTTTTGAAGCCTTTCAAAAAGAGAAGCGGATTTTATACATCCGTATTTAATAACCTCGCCCATACCGTCGCTGAAATAATGCTCGGGCAGAGTATCAAGCGCAAGCGCGTCAATAAGCACGAGCGACGGCTGATGAAACGCGCCGCAAAGGTTTTTACCCTGAGGCAAATCAACTGCGGTTTTTCCGCCAACCGATGAATCAACCTGCGCCAAAAGAGTTGTGGGTATCTGAACAAAATCTATTCCCCTCAGATAAACTGCGGCAGCAAAGCCTGCCATATCTCCGCAAACTCCTCCTCCGAGGGCAACAACCAAATCGTCTCTCGTAAGCTCATTTTCCGCAAGAAATTCAACAATTTCAACAAGTGTTTTTGTTGTTTTGGACTCCTCGCCTGCTTCAAAAATATAAGAAACAACCCCAAAGCCCTGCTCTTTAAGACTTTTTTCAACTGCTTCAAGATAAAGCGGAGCAACATTACTGTCTGTTACAACCGCCGTTTTTTTAGCCCTTGTAACGGCGGATATATATTTTCCGCAATCCTTTATTAAGCCCTTTTCAATTAATATATCATAGCCCTTTCCGGCGTTAACTTTAAGCTTTTTCACTAACCTATTTCCTCTTTGATTTTATTTGCCTTTGCCATCAGCTCTTCAAGCGTTTTTGAATCCTCGTTTTGTATTGCCGTTTTGAATTTTTCAAGATTTGAAACAAGGTCGTCTATCTCTCTGATGAGCGGCTCCTTGTTTGCAATGAAAAGCTCGCTCCACATTTCGCCGTTTATCCTTGCAACCCTTGAAACATCACGGTAGGAGCCTGCCGAAAAGCCGGGGTGCTGGGGAGCAAGAGGGCTTAAAACATAGGAGCACGCAAGCACATGTGCTATCTGCGAGGTAAACGCAATCATTTCATCGTGGTGCTCGGGAGTTGTTACAACAGTGCGTGCAAAGCCCATTTCCCTTGCAAGCTCAACAAGAGTGTCCACCTTTGCCTTGGGAGCATTTGTTGGGGTGCAGATAAACGAAGCCTTATCAAAAAGCGTTGCAAGGCTGTTTTCATAGCCCGAAACCTCCCGTCCTGCCATAGGATGAGCGCCTATAAAGGTAAAATCAAAATCTTCCTTTTCAAGCTCACGGCATATTTTTGTTTTAATACCGCAGCTATCGGTTACAATGCTTCCCTCCTTAAACTCATTTCGGTGTTCAAGAATAAAGGGAGCAATTGCCTCGGGATAAAAGTTAATAATAGTTATATCGGCGCGGGGAATAAGCTCCCCGAGCGTTCCTATTTCATCAACCGCACCGTCATCAAGCGCCCGCTTCATAACAGACTGCGTTCTGTTCCAGCCGAGAACTCGGTGGCTTGTGTTCTTTTTTAAGGCTTTTGCAATGCTTGCACCGATAAGTCCAAGACCGACTACGAGAATTTCCATAAAAAACATACTTCCACATTATTATTCCATTATATAATAATATATAAATTAATATAAATCAAGAACTGACCGATAAAATAATTATAAACATTTTCGCAAAACAAAGGCACACGGGAAAAGCATTTTGCCGTGTGCCTTAAAATTATTTGCTTTTTATTTTACAAGGCGAACATTTTCAAGCCTCATATCCTCAATATCGGGAGAAACCGATTTGCCCTCAAAGCGAACAAATTCAAGATTTTCAACATTTTCAGCGTCAACGGCATATTTATAGCTTTCGCAAAGCGTTCCCCAGGAGGTTTTGGTTTTCATAACGGTTATATCCCTTGCGTTTCTGATGAAGAAAGCAGAGTTAGGATATTTTTCAACGCCCCATTCAAGGCAGGGCCTTAAATCGTATAAGCCGCATTGCCATTTGCTTGTTTTTGTTAGCTCAATACGGCAGTTTTCGAAGGTAACATCCTCAACAAAATTATCGGCGCTTCCGTGAATAAGAACACCGTTTTCGCCCTTTGCCGTAACATTGAAGAAGCGGATATTTTTAATTTTTCCGCATTTTGTGTTTTCATCACGGTCAAACGAGGTTATGGTTATCGGCTCGGCAGTGCCCCACCAATCAGGGCAAAAACGCCTTGTTTCGATAATAATATTAGAATAAGAAACATTCTCAACGCTTCCGCCGTCTCTTATCTGAATTGAAAGGCCTCTGTTTGATTTACTGATAACACAATTTGAAACAATAACATTTTTAAAATCACCGACGCCCTCTGTGCCTATCTTAATTGCCGCAGAGGTTGAAACAAGAGTGCAGCCGTCTATAACAATATTTTCGCACGGACCGTACTCACTGTTTCCCTTTGACGCTTTAAGGCAGATACAGTCATCTGCGCAGGTAACATGGCAGCCGAGAATCCTAACATTTGAGCAATGGTCGGGGTCTATACCGTCGCTGTTTGCAACATCAAGGTCATTTAATATTCTGATTTTATCAATCAAAACATCATCACATCCGGCAGGATGAAGTGTCCAGAAGGGCGCGTCAATAACAGTAAAATCACGGAAGGAAATGTGGTTGCTTTTTTCGATATACATAACTGTTGGGCGCGGATAGAAATCGCCTGTTACATAATATCTGTCCTTGCGCTGAACAAATGCGTGCCCGTTT
>JALEZT010000154.1 GCA_022772725.1 Eubacterium sp. | reverse complement strand
GGAATGCTTTCTCCCGTAAGCGCAGATTCATCTGCGGCACTTTCTCCGCTTATAACAATGCCGTCAACAGGAAAAGATTCTCCGGATTTAATTATAAATGTATCGCCGATAACAACCTCTTCGGCGGGAATTGTTTGTGCCTCTCCGTTTCTGATAACGGTTGCCGTATCGGGTGCAAGGCTCATAAGGCTTTTCAGCGCATTTGTTGTTTTGCCCTTTGAATAGGCTTCAAGTGTTTTACCTACCGTTATAAGAGTTAAAATCATGGCGGCGGATTCATAATACATTTCATTATGAAGATAATGATGAACCTGAGCCAAATTACCGTTTGTTAATTCAATTGTCATTAAAAACAGAATTACGGTGCTGTAAACAAAAGCAGAGCCGGAGCCGAGAGCAACAAGAGTGTCCATATTAGGCGCTTTGTGAATAATTCCTTTAAAGCCGCTTATAAAGAAATTTCGGTTAATAACCATAATTGCTACCGTAAACAGAAGCTCAAATATTGCTATGCCCATAGGATTGCCATTTAAAAAGGGCGGTACCCACCAGCCCCACATAGAATGTCCCATTGAAACATACATAAGCGGAATAAGCAAAGCAACAGACGAAATAAGACGCTTTAAAAGCTTTGGAGTTCGAGTATCTTTAAGTTCATCCGCCTTATCGGATTTACTTTCATCGCCTTTAACAGAAGCACCGTAGCCTGCCTTTTCAACGGCATTTATAATATCTGCACTTGAAGCGTTTCCGCTGACAAGCATTGAATTTGTTAAGAGATTAACGGATACATTATCAACGCCTTTAACTGCCGAAACCGACTTTTCAACTCTTGCAGAGCAAGCGGCGCAGGTCATACCCGTTACATTATATTGAACCAAAATTATTCCTCCGCTATAAAAACTAATTTTATATTATTCATAACAGTATTAATTATTCAAAATGAAAATTATAAAAGCGCAGACAAAATTGCCTGCACTTTTATTTACTTAATTGATTTAACGAGCTGATAAGCGCTTTCCGTTGCGTTTGCAATTCTGCCTACCTTAACGCAATCGCCTATTGCAAAAACATTTTTATTATCGGCTTTAAGCTCCTCATAAAGCGAATTATCAGGCTTAACGCCCATAGAAAGAACAACCTTTGAGCAAGGAATGTCAAATACCTTTCCGCTCTTTAAATCGGTTACGGTAACACCGTCTTCCTTAATATCAGTCAATTTGGTTGAGGTATAAAACCTTGTGTTGTGCTCTTTAAGCTTTGGCATAACATCATCGAGCTGTTGGAACCATGCGCCCGGAGCAATACTGTCTGCCATTTCAACAATTGTAACCTTATTGCCCTGCTCTGCAAGAAGCTCTGAGGTTTCAAGACCTGTCATACCCGAGCCGATAACGCAAACATCTGCATTTTCAAGCTTAACGGAGCCGTTAAGAATTTCCGTTACGGTTACAACATTATCCTTAACAAAGGCTTTTGGATGAACTGCATTGCCGCCTGTTGCGATAATAACAAAATCGGCATTACATTCATCAACAAGCTTTTTATCGGCAGTTACATTATATTCAATACGCACTCCTGCTTTAAGAGCATTTGCTTCAAGGTCTTCAACACACCAATGAATTTTTTCTTTATGAGGCGGCTTATCGGCAAGGTTAATCTGACCGCCGGCACAGCTTTCTTTTTCAACAACAACAACGGAAAAGCCTCTTTTTGCAAGAAGCTCCGCGGCGGTTAAGCCTGCAACGCCTGCACCAACTATAAGCACCCTTCTGCCGTTTCCGTTAGCATTGAGCTTTTCGCCCTCTCTGCCAACAAACGGATTAACGGAGCAATGGCCGTGGTCGCCTACATAGGCGCCGTTCATCATACTTTCAAAGCAGTATAAGCAGCATATACACCTTTTGATTTCATTTTCTCTGCCGGACTGCACCTTTTCTGCCCAATGCGGATCGGCAATATGAGGTCTGCCGAGAGAAACGAAATCCTGAATACCGTCTTCGAGCTGCTTTTCAGCCTGCTCGGGAGAACGGATAAGATTTGCCGCCATAACGGGAATATCAACAACCTTTTTAACCTCTTCGGCAAGATATTTTCTCCAACCGCATTCAAAGGTGGTTGGTTCAAGCCAATAGTTAAAGGTATCGTAAGCGGCAGAGGAAACATCAATAGCGTCAATACCCTTATCGTTAAGGATTTTAGCCATTTTAAGCCCCTCTTCAAGTGTGTAGCCAACGCCCTTTTTGCCGATTTTTTCATACATTTCATCAACAGTTAGGCGAACGATAAGCGGAAAATCCTTTCCGCATTTTAAGCGGACATTATCAATAATTTCATTCAAAAATCTCATTCTGTTTTCAAGCGAGCCGCCGTATTCATCGGTGCGCTTATTTGTTGCAGGAGATAAAAACTGCTGAATAAGATAGCCGTGGCTTGCGTGAAGCTCAACGCCGTCGCATCCGGACATTTTTACTCTTAAAGCGGCGTCGCCGAACTGATTTATGATTTTCATTATTTGCCTAACGGAAAGCTCTTTATTTGCACTGTCTGCAAATTTACTTTTTTCTGTCTTACTTGGAGATACCGTTTTAAAAAACATATCCTTTTCAACAAGCTTTTTACCGAGCGGAACAATGCTTCCGTAAAGAAGCTTACTGTAACTGTTTTTAGGAAGAATATTATCGCACAAAACGGAAATCGGAACGGTGTTTACCATAAGATTAACATTTTGCCTGCCGGGATGATGAAGCTCAACAAAAAGCTTTGCGCCATGCTTATGTATTCTGTTTGCAAGCCTTGCAATTGAGGGAATATTTCTGTTTGACGAAGCGGCTAGCTGACCGAATGAGCTTGCGCCCGTTAAATCGTTAACACGGGTTATTTCGGTAATAATAAGACCGCATCCGCCCTTTGCGCGTTCCTCGTAATAATCTATCATCTTATCGGTTGCGTTTCCGTTAAACTGACCGAAGCCCATCAGCATGGGAGGCATAACAACTCTGTTTTTAATTTCGCAATTGCCTATTTTCATCGGGCTGAAAAGAATTTTATAATCCATAATATCACCAAGCCTTTCTTTTGAAATTATAACATTAAAATATAATAATTTCAATATACAGAAAAAAATAAAGGCGGCCCAAAGGAACCGCCTTACATCAAAAGTTATTTTTTCTTTTTATTAGCCTTAGCCTCTTCCTTTGCCTTTTGCTCGGCAAGCTTGCGCTTTGCTTCTGCAACAACCTGCTTTTGCTCTTCCTCTGCCGCCTTAGCCGCCTCTTCGCGCTCCTTGGCCTTGCGAAGCTCCTCTTCGCGCTCCTTTTGCTCCTTAGCGGCAACTCTTTCGAGTCTTTCATTTTCAAGCTCTTCATCAGTTTTTGCAGGAGCAATTGCAACTGCGATATTAATTCCCATAGCAACCAAAAGCAGAATTAATGCAGGAATATAGCCCCAAGTGAAGCCGCCCGATATATCAATAGCAGTAAATTCGCCGATTGAAAATGCCTGCGCATCTGCACCTGCGCCGGACGCACAACAGAAAAGTACAACGCTGACAATTGAGAAAACTATTGAAATAATATCACAGGTTACGGTTGATTTTGTTTTCGGCTTTGCGCATTTAATAATGTTTAAGAAAAACGCGATAACGATAAACAATGCTGAAAGGAAATAAAAAATTGTTCCCGCAAAAAGCATTGTAACAGGGCCCGAAAAGCCCTCAAATCCCATATTAGCTGAGATTAATGAGAAATTACTGAATATTTGAAGAAAAATGTCAAGAGCGGATTTGCAGCCCGTGAAGGAAAACAGAGTAAGCTGAAAGCTATTTCCTGCGCTTTGAACCGTTGCCCACGGCAGAATAAAGCCGATTGCCGGAAGAAATGTTAAAATAAGACGGGCTATACGAAGCTTCGTTCCGAAAAGAGAATAACGCATACGGTTAATTGTTTTATTAAAAACAAGAAACTTTGCTTCTGCATTTTTATTATCCTCTTCAAGTCTTTCAACCCAATTGAAATTAGGAATCGAAACACCGCATTGCTTACATTCGGCTTTTACACTCCAAAAAGGAATTTTAGCTCCGCAATTCGGGCAATTTGCCATTTAAAACACCCCTGACATCAAAATAATACAAATACATTTTATAATGTTTATCATCAAAAGTCAACAATTATAATTACTATAAGAGTTTTTATCGGTTTTGCTCCTCATGATATTTGAATGTATCCTTTGCAAGCACTCCCGAAAGAACAAGAAGAGAGATTAAGTTCGGGATTGCCATAAGACCGTTTGCAATATTGCTGAACGACCAAGCTATATCAAGAGCAACAATTGAGCCAACGAAAACTACTGCGGCAAAAACAATTCTGTAAATATAGCAGGCAATTTTGTTTTTACAAAAATATTCAAGTGATTTTTCACCCTGATACTCCCAACCGAGAATGGTTGAAAAGGCAAACAAAAGAATACCGATCGCGACAATAATTGCACCCGGCTTGCCGAGTACAGATTGGAAAGCGGCAATTGTTAAATCGGCACCCGTTACATATTCGCCTGCCGCGTCAACAGAGCCGAGAACACCCGATGATGCAATTGCAAGGCCTGTTATTGAACAAACAATAATAGTGTCAATAAATGTTCCGCACATATTTATATAGCCCTGCTCAATATGACTGTTTGTTGAAACAGATGAAGCGGTTATCGCCGCAGAGCCGAGACCTGCCTCATTAGAGAAAACGCCTCTTGCAACGCCGTATCTGATGCTTTGCATTACTGAAACGGTTATAGTTCCGGCAACGCCTCCTGAAATCGCCTTTCCGCCAAACGCCATTGAAAAGATAGTTCCGAGACCTGCGGGAATATTTTTATAATTAATTGCGATAACGATTAATCCTGCAAGTATGTAAAAAATCGACATTACGGGAACAAGAACGGTTGAAACCTTTGATATGGATTTAATACCGCCGAAAATAATAATTCCTGTTAAAACGGCAAGAATAAGTCCCGTTACCCATTGAGGAATAGAAAAGGTGTTATTAAGTGAAGAGGAAATTGAATTTGCCTGTGAAAGATTACCTATACCGAAGGAAGCAATCAAGGTAAACAAAGAAAAGGCAAAGGCAAGCACTGCGCCCACCTTTTTATTCTTAAAGGCGTTTTTAATTGTATACATAGGTCCGCCGCACATCTCGCCCTTTTCGTTTGTTTCTCTGTATTTAATTGCGAGAGCGCATTCTGCATATTTTGTTGAAATTCCGAAAGCCGCGGCAATCCACATCCAAACAAGCGCGCCCGGTCCGCCGAGAACCATTGCGGTTGCAACACCGACAATATTTCCCGTTCCGATAGTGCCTGCAAGCGCAGCCATAAGTGCTGAAAACGGAGAAATGTCGCCTTCACCGTCGTCTGTTTTTCTTGACTCGGGGCTGAAAAGCATTTTTAGAGATTTAGGCAGATTGCGCCACGGAAGAAATTTCAGCCTAACGGTTAAAAACACGCCTGTTCCGATAAGTAAAATAAGAGTAACAGGTCCCCAAACCGCTTTGTCTATTGCTTCAAGAATAGATTTTAACTGCTCCATAAAATAAATCCTTTCAAAGAAAATAACAAATATATGATAAAAAAATAATTTACAAATTTCAAGTTATTTTTTATATGTTGCAGGATTGAATAAAATCAAAATAGGGAAAATTTCAAGTCGTCCTGCAAGCATATCAATGCAAAGCACAAGCTTTGAGAAGATGCTGAAATCGGCATAATTGCCTGTTGGACCAACGGCAGACAGGCCGGGACCAACATTATTAAAGCAGGCAACAACCGCAGAAAACGAGGTTTCCATATCAAATCCGTTTATAGAAATAAGGAAAACGGAAACAACAAGAATTAAGCAGTATATAACAAGATAAGCATTAATTCCCCTCCGCAGTTTAATTGCCTGAACCGGCAAACTGACTGTTATATAGTTTATAATAAAATCCTTTTTTGTCAAGTAATTCTTTATGACTGCCCTGCTCAACTATTGAGCCGTTATTCATAACAAGTATTAAATCGCAATTTTTAATTGTTGAAAGGCGGTGTGCAACAATAAAGGTTGTTTTGCCCTTCATCAAAAGCTCAAAGGCATTTTGAATTTTGATTTCCGTTCTTGTGTCAATGCTCGATGTGGCTTCATCAAGAATAAGCATAGGCGGATTAACAAGCATAAGCCTTGTTATGCACAAAAGCTGCTTTTGCCCCTGCGAAAGAGAGCCGCCGTCTGCACCGATAACCGTGTCATATCCCTGCGGAAGTCTTTTTATAAAGGAATGAGAATGAGCCTTTTTGGCGGCTTCTATAACCTCCTCGCGCGTTGCATTAGGCTTTCCCATAGCGATATTTTCAAAAACTGTTGCGGATTTCAGCCAAGTGTCTTGAAGCACCATACCGAAATTCTGCCTTAAAGAATTAACATTGATTTCGGAATAAGGAATAGCATCGGCATATATCTCTCCGCCGTTAACATCATAAAATTTCATTAATAGATTAATAAGCGTTGTTTTTCCGCAGCCTGTTGGACCTACAACCGCAATCCTCATACCCTCTTTTACGCTTAAAGAAAAATCTTCAATAAGAGAGATTTCGGGAACATAGCTGAAATCAATGTTATCAATTTTTATATTACCCTTTACATTGTTAAGGACTGCTTTTTCGGGAGTGTTGGGCTCAACCTCTTTCTCCTCAATAAGTCCTATAATTCGACCTGCACAGGCAACGGCATTTTGCAATTCCGTAACAACTCCGCTTATCTCGTTAAACGGCTTTGTATATTGCGTTGCATAGGCAAGAAAGCTTGAAAGTATGCCAACCGTTATGTGCCCTTTAAGCACCATAAAGGCACCGAAAAGCGTTACGCAGGCGTAAACAGTACTGTTAACAAAGCGCGTTGCAGGATTAGTTATTGATGAAAAGAACGTTGCCTTTAATGAATAGTCGGCAAGCCTTGTGTTAATCTCATCAAAGCGTTTGATATTCTGCTTTTTATGACCGTAGGCCTCCGTAACCTTTTGGTTGGTTATCATCTCATCAATAAAGGCAGTCTGCTCTCCCCGTGTTTCACTTTGAAGCTTAAACATATCGTATGTTTTCTTTGAGATAAACCTTGCAATAAGAAATGATAACGGCGTTAAAATAACAACAACAAGAGCAATCCAAACATTAATATATATCATAAACACAAGCGTTCCTATTATGGTTACAACGCCTGTAAAAAACTGCGTAAAGCCCATAAGGAGACCATCTGCAAGCTGATCGGCGTCTGAAATAACCTTGCTGACTGTTTCTCCGTGCGGATGGCTGTCAAGATATTTAAACGGCAAAGCCTCTATCTTTCGAAAGGCTTTGTTTCTCATATCACGAACAACATTGAATGTGATTTTATTATTAAGCACATTCATAACCCATTGCAAAACGGCAGTTACCGCCGCAACTATGCAGATTTTTATTAATACTGCAATCATTGACTCAAAATCAACATTCTGCGGACCTATAATAAAATCAATCGCATTACCGACGAGAATAGGTATATACAAAGCGGAAACGGAGGAAAACGCAGCACAGATAATTGAAACAAAAAGATAATATTTATACTTGCCTATATAGGAGAAAACCTTTTTTATAACTGCTTTATTCATTAACGGCTTCCCCCTCTCCGAACTGCGAATCGTAGATTTCCTTATAAACAGAACAGGATTTAAGAAGCTCCTCGTGAGTGCCTATGCCGACTGCGTTACCGTCCTCCAAAACAATAATCTTATCGGCGCACATAACAGAAGAAGCGCGCTGACTGACGATAAAAACAGTTGGGTTGTAATCAAGAGAAAGAATTGCCCTTCGCAATGACGCCTCCGTTGCGTAATCAAGAGCAGAGGAGCTGTCGTCAAGTATTAATATTTCGGGCTTTCTGACAAGTGCTCTTGCAATCGAAAGCCTTTGCTTTTGTCCGCCCGAAAGATTTGAGCCGTTTTGCTCAATTTCAGCGTCAAGCCCGCCCTTTTGCATAACTGAATCGTATATCTGCGCCTGCTTTAATGCACAAAGCATATCAATGTCTGTTGCACTTTCGTTGCCCCATTTTAAGTTTTCACGAACAGTACCTTTAAATAAAACCGCCTTTTGAAGAACAAAGCCGATTTTTGAGCGAAGCGTTTCCGGCTCATAAGCCTTAACATCCTTGCCGTCAACACAAACAACGCCCTTTGTTGCGTCATAAAAATGAGGAATAAGCGAAACAAGACTTGTTTTTCCGCTACCTGTTCCGCCGATAACGCCTATAATGCTGCCTCTTTCGGCAGAAAAGCTGATTGAGCTCAGCGACTCGTCTCCCGCGCCCTTATAGGTTAATGAAACATTATCAAACGAAACTGCATAATCGTTTTGAATTTCGTTATTATTATTGCTTTCAAGGGTGTTTTCAATTTTGAAAACACCTTCAATTCTGCCTGCGCAGGCAAGTGCCTTTGTTATAGTTACAATAAGATTAGCAAGCTTAATAAGCTCAACGAGGATTTGGCTCATATAGTTATAAAGCGCAACAACCTCGCCCTGCGTAAGATTACCCGAATTAACACGAATTGCACCGCAATAAATTAAAATGATAACCGAAACATTAATAATAACATAGGTTACGGGATTCATCAGCGCGGAAATTCTGCCTGCGCTTCTTTGAAGATGAGAAAGAAATGAATTTTTATTTTCAAAATTCTCAATTTCGTTTTGCTCGCCCGTAAAGGCTCTTATAACTCTTGCGCCGGTTAAATTCTCTCTTGTTTTGAGAGTTATCTCGTCAATCTGAAACTGAATATTTTTATATTTGGGAATTGTGTATCTCATTATTGAGAAAACAACAATTGATAAAATCGGAATGGCGCAAGCAAAAACAAGAGCGCACCTTGCGTCAACGGTAAACGCCATTATCATAGCGACGAACACGATAAACGGGCTCCTTAAAAAAAGGCGCAAAACCAAAAAAA
>JALEZT010000036.1 GCA_022772725.1 Eubacterium sp. | reverse complement strand
CATCAAATGCATCAACAAGTGAACCGCTGTTCATTGCCTCATTTCTGTCTTTTTGTTGGTCAATAATATATTGATCGCCTTCAAGCCATTTTTGGGATATTGAATTCTTTGCCCAATGAAGTGCAACATATTCAACAATGTCTTTATAGGGATATACAAGTCTGGATGCGCCTGCACCTGCATAGCTTGATCTGTTTCCTGATGAGATTTTTTCTCTGATAATATTGTCTTCCTGTGAATTTACCTTTGTGCAAATCGGAGAAATCGACATATCATACACACATTCAACTGCCTGCATAAGCAAGTCATCTTTATTTGTGATAGATGTTCCCTTATTATTGATTTTATTGAAGAGGAAGCAGAAATTAAACGGTGCGTTATTGAACTCATCATAGCCGTCTCCGCCAACCTTCGGGATAATAACCTTTAAATCAGGATATCTCTTTTGGAGGCCAACATCATACGGGCGTCTCATAAATGCATCAATTTCACGAAGAGAAGCATAGGCATTTGAATACTGATTCTTTCTTTCAACCTCGTTAGTGATAACACTTTCCATAACATCGGGCAAAATGAAGAAGCCTCTTATTACAGCTGATTTCTGCTGTCTGATTGTCTCCAAGTAATTTTTAACATAAAGAGCAACCGGCAAAACAAGACCCGAACCGGTTCCTCCGGCAAGAGTTCCCATAATTGTAACATGAACGGACTGCTCATAATCATCGTCGCTCAACGGGAACAAGGCGTCTATTGCGTCGTTTATAGCAGTAAATTCGCCTTCTCTTATTGCGTTGTGCGCAACCAAATTAGAAATTGCACGAATTTGGCCGGCGCCCTCACTGGGAGTTTTATCAAGAATAATGTCATTTATCGGGAACCAATTGTTTCTTGCATTATGGTCATATTCAAGATATTCCCCGATTGTCATTCTTGAAGAGGTTTGAACTGTAACAACCTCGTTTGCAACCATTTTTATCTTTCTCAGCTCATTAACATCCGTATCAATAGCAACAAAGCTAAGATACTTGGCAGGGCTATGCTCTTCCTTTGCTTTTTTGGCAAGCTGAGCAACCATCTTGCAGCCTTGTCCGCCAAGGCCGATAAAAATATTGGGAGCAATAGCTCTTTCGTTTCTTTCAATCATTAATTCTTCGTAAGTTTTTCCTGTACTCATTTTCTCTTTTTCCTTTCTTTAATAAAGCTTAAACCTTTGTATGCCGCAAATGTTCCGTCATTCATATCTGACCCAAACCTAATGCCTGTCATTGAAAACTCATATTTTTTATGATTTTTTTTCAAATTCTCAAGAGTTTCCTTAGTTATAGAGCCCTTTGAGGTTCTAATGTATCGGTTTCCATCCCCAATATCTTCCGAGCCGTTTATGCTCTCAAAATTAGATGGGGGATTCATCAATCGAACCCTTGTTCTTTTTCCGGTCATCTGTGTTGCCTTAATTTTAAGATTTGTAACTCCCGGCAGCTTAACAGTGCCTCTTTGACTCATAAACGGCACTATTCTGCTTATAAAGTCTATGAAAGATGAGATCTCTATGCTAATCCATTTGTCCGATCCGAGCTCATCCTCCGGTCTCCAAACAACATTGCCGTCCTCATCAATTGATTTATAATAGTATCCGTCAAGCTCTGCTTTTGCTCTCTTTGTTTTAGGAAGCTTTTTCTTAAATATAAGACCTATAATAATAATAAAAATTATCGCAGCTGCTATTGTATGCAAAATACATAGAGCAATTTCATAGGTTGTGGATTTTTTAGCTGCTTCGGTTCCCAAGGTTGAATATGCAAGCGAATCAGATATATCCAAATTCAATTCAGTTCTAACCTCGCAAAATCGCTTGCCATGCAAATAATTTGTATGGGTTGTTTTTCCTTTGTCTGCTTTATCGTTTTCCGTCCAATACTGAGGACATAGATAAAACACTCCGCAACCGTTTTCAACATGAAAATCAAAAGCGTTTTGATCATATTGAACCTTTGTTTTTTCTCCGTTATAGATCTTAACCGTTTGAGCGTTAACCGTTGCCCATTGCTCTTCTGTTATATCAACCTTATTACCGTTGTTGTCATAGCAAGTAACAATTGCTTTAATCATATCCTCTTTATCATCAATTTTCTTTAATGAATGAAGAGTGAAATTTGTTTTCTTAAAGCGATAACTCAAAAGATCTGCTGTCGGCTTTTCATACGAAACCTCTAATCTATAAGTGTCTTTAACAATTATATTGCCGAATGCATTGGATAAGGCGGTTGTATCAACGGCATACTTTCCGTAAAGAATCGAAGCCTGAGCGTCGCATTCTATTTCGCCTTTTTCCAATTCAACATTTACTCCGTTTCTAAGCTCCTGTGTTGAAAAGGCTTGCGAACCTCCGACAACGCCACTTCCACTTAATGTTAGATCAAAGTTTATATCTTGAATTTCCTGTGCATCGGACACATCAAGAGGCTTTGAATCCTCTGTTTTTTGGAAGGCATCTGCTATATAAGCAGTAAGCTTATATGTTCCGGGATTGAGTGAACCTCCATCGGTTGGATTTTCACTTGATATGTATTCTACCCCATCCTTTTCAAGCGAGTAATATGCTTTAACTGCGGGCTCATAATAAATTGTATATGATTTAGGGGTTACATCACCGAAAGAAATATTTAACTGCCCCGGCTCTATGCAGTCGCCGTTTGGTTCAATTGTTGCAACAACGCCTTGCAAAGAATTATCGGTTTTAATTTTATCCTCATTGCCGGAGAATGTCGTTTTTGAATTATCATATTTTACGGCGTTTTCTGCGTCTGTGTATTTAACAGAAATATTATTTGATATTTGACCTTTGCTTGTTCCTTCAATTTCAACCCCTGCGCCCTGAGCAAAAACAATAATTTTTTTCATTGATACGCCGAGCGATATTGAGGTTTCCGAAATTTCTTTTTTGTCTCTTCCCGAATAAATATATTCTGTTGCCGCTTTAACTTGGCTTAATATTTCTTCTCCGCTTGAAGCTTTGAGGGTTTTAAACTCCGAGCCTTGGTACTCATTTGCACTGCTTCCTATCGGTATGTAAATTAACCGTCCGGAAAGACTCGACCCATAGGACGACAACAGTCTGCTGACCTCTGAATCGCTAACCTTTTCGCCACTGCTGTTTGACACGGTAAAGGCACCATCGGTTAAAACAACCAGCCACTTTTCGCAATCGTTATATTTGCTGTCGGAAAGTCCCTCGTATGCCGCTTTTAGAGTTTGAATCGGCGTTAATACGCTATAATCACCCGTTTTAAAATCCGAATGGATTTCATCAACTCCGTCTTTACGATCCGATCCTTTAACAGTTTTTGCCAATTTCCCTGCGCCTGACATACAATAAATATTCAGCACATCATCATCGTTCATCATAGCCGTAAAGGCTTCAAGCGAATATTTTGCCTGTGCCCATGTTGCAACATACGCTGAGCTGTTTGAAACATCCGTTTCGTTTCCGTTAACCATGCTTCCGGAATCGTCATAAACGATATTGATAAC
The DNA here is from genome assembly GCA_022772725.1 of Eubacterium sp. GTDB lineage: Bacteria > Bacillota > Clostridia > Oscillospirales > Acutalibacteraceae > Eubacterium_R. The sequence continues at coordinate 29,261 of JALEZT010000036.1, read as the reverse complement.
CTTTTTGCTTTCCTTGCCGATATCGGTTACAGACAATACCGTTTCTGCATAGCAGGTGCTGACCGCCGATAATAATATCGAAAGTAATAGGGATATTGCGATTATTTTCGATAATGTTTTTTTCAAATAAGATACGCCTCCTTTTATAAAAAATAGCAAATATAATCAAAATATAGTTGCGGAATTAAAAACTAAACATACATATAAAAAGATATATCATCAATTTTCCATTCGCCGTCAACATTTACAATTGTGATATCCGGATAGGCGGTGCGATCACGAACACCTGAATCCTCATAATAAGAGCCGTTATAGTTCCATGAATACGAATACTTTAAAATAAAATCATAATAGTAGGTATAATCATTATTCCATGAACAATATATAATATCGTCATATTCACGGTCTATTGTTAAACTGTCAATAGAAATATCCCCGTATGTATAATATGAATCATCGGTATTAACATCAATATCTTCTATTGATTCATTAAGTTCTTCTATTGCATATTGCTTTGCGGCTTCATCTGTGAACGGAATATCTGAAACATCACTATTACACGCCGCCGCTTTTTTCAACATGGAAGTCATAAGCGATATTGCGGTATCCTCAACAGATTTAACATATTCATCTGTATAATAAAGAGAAACATAATAACGGTTATCTGTTCCTCCGCCGTTCACCATTTCGTAATCCTCTTCATCTCCCCAATAAGCCTCTCCGCTTTCGGCTTCAAATCTATTATAAACAGTAACATCTGCACTATAGCTTTCGCAATTTTCCCTTGAAACTTCAAGTGTATATTTACCGGGTAGAATTTTATCAATGCCATAATGGCCATAATCTTCCTCTGTTTCTTCAACATAAGCTATTTCTATTCCGTTAACCTTTACTGAGCTATCGGAGGGTGCATAAATCCTATATGATACTATCGGGCTGTATGTAATCTCCACTTTATATGTATCAAAAAACCAAAAACGGTCTTTATCCTTTACAACTACAAATTCAATGTCTTCATCACCATATTCGGTTACACACGACATAGTAAATAAAGACCTTTCCATTCCCGGTTCGCCGCCGGATGTGCAATAAACATCATAATAGGTTGCTGTGTTCAAATCAACGACAAAGCAATTCGGGTTGTTTTCACACATAGCTATAAATGTGTCCTTATTCACAAATTCGCTTTCTTCAATGTTTATCAAATTGTAAACGTTGTTCCAATTTTTTGAAAACAAATCATTGGCAAATTCTTCAGCGGTTTTTATAGGTGCGAACTTTGTTTTAGCCGCATTTACACCCACAGCTGCGGCGATTATTACAATGATTGCAATTCCTATTGCAATTAATGCCTTTTTGTTTATCTTTATTGATTTTTTGCCTGATTTTTTTGTTTGAGATTGCTCGGTTGGTGCTTCCTGCTTTTTTTCCTGCGTTTCTTCCTGCTTCTCTTCTTTGCTTACTTCTGAAGCTTCTGATTTATCTTCAACAGAAGACTCGACTCCCTGCTTATAGCTATACGGATCAAAGCCCTCCTCTTTATTTGCACTTAATTTCTTCGCTTCCGGTTCTTCTTGCTGCAATGGATTTTCGCAACTAACCGCTTCCTTTTCTGTTGATTCTTCAACAGTCTGCTCTTTTTCAATTTTAGCTCCGCAATTTCCGCAGAAAAGATCATCCGGATTAATCGGACATCCACATTCTTTACAAAGCATTTAATACACTCCTTTATTTTGTAATATATTCGTTAAATCTAAATATGAAGGGCTCAACATTCGGCATACCTATAATAGCCTGACCTATAATTAAATTTGAAACATCCCAATCCTCAACAACATTTGCTTCTCTCTGATTTTCTATTAATCCCTTGCTCTGATTTGTTGGAAGATATGCTTCAACCTTTTGGTTTTTGCCATAAAGCTGCTGAATATACTCTCTTGATTTTGCATCGTTAACACGGAAAGAGAAGCTGGTTAAAAATCCGCTTAATATGCTTCTTGCTCTTTGTTCTCCGTAGCATTCATATATTTGTTCAACATTTTGAATGCCTATCATAAATTTAATTCCAAGACTTCTTCCGAAATTCACCGCATCATCTATATGTTCAAGGTTGGGAAGGAGCCTAAATTCATCAGTTATGAAATACACGCTACCTGTGCTTCTTTTTCTACTCAATGCTTCCTTAATTGCCATATCAAACATCAGGCTGTAAATCGGAGAGAGCATCTTTCCGATACTCAAATCATATTCTATAAAGATTTTCCTTTTTCCTTTTTTTCTTACAAGACCTTTTAGTGAAAGAGTTCCCGTTTTTGCAAAATTCCCAACAAAAACCTCCCTCACAACTTGTTGAAGAACCGACATTACGCCTTGGGTTTGAGCCGAATCCTCTTTCTCAATATAGCTCTTCATTGCTCTTAAATCATCATACGAATCAAGCATTTGCTTAATTTCAGATGTTGGAGTGGAATTTATATAATTAATGAGATTTTTATTTGTTCTGTTTTTTGGAGGAACAGAACGCATAAAGTGTAATAAGCAAGCCATAAAAATATCTTTTGCTGCATTTGGAAAAAATATTTGATTCGTTTTTTTACATTGCTCGGCAAAAAGGCTCTTTGAAATTTCTATAACGCTTTCGATTAGGTGTTCTCCGGTTTCAATTTCATTGAATATATTCCAATAATCAAGTCCGTCATACCCTGTTGCAAATTTGTCGTTGCTGATTACAACATCGCCATCTGTGTAAAATTCCTTATAGAAATCGCCTTTTGTATCGAAAATAACCATTACATCGTCTTGGCTCATCTTATTATTTAATTGGTTAACAATTTGAAAAAACGCATTTGTTTTTCCTGTTCCTATGCCTCCTAACAACATAATATGACGACTTAAAATCGCAGAATCAATCGGAATTCCTGCTTGTACGCCATTTGCATCGGTTCCACCCAGCACAAGAAGTGGTTGATTTGTTTTTATACAAGGAATCATATATTTAAGCTCGTCGCCGAATAAAACCGATGAAGACTGCCTTTTATCGTTCATATTCACTCTCCCATATCCATAGAATTATCATTTGAAGGACCGCTTGGAGAAGTCTCGTTATCTTCTGATTGCGCCGGAGGGGGACTGTTTTCTTCTCCTTGGTCTTTGTCCTGATCATGATTTCCACTTTGTTCGTCTGACAACGGCTGCGCAGCATTAGACGAATCATTCGCACCCTGACTGTTTTCTGTTTTAGTACCGTTTTCAAAAGAATTATCCTGATTTGGCTTTGCACCATTTTCGGCAGAACTGTCTTTAGTTGGTGCTTCTCCACCATTTTCTTTGGCAGGTTTTTCGCCGTTCTGTTCTGATTCAGGGCTTTCCTGTTCCTGCTCTTTTTGCTCGGGCTTTGCGCCGTTTTCTTCCGAATTTTCAGCGCTTTCTGCATTTTCGGGATTTTCGCTTTTTTGCACTGAATTCTCGGGACCGTCTGCATTTTCAGGGATTTGATTTTCCTGCGGTTCTTCCGGCTTTGCGCCGTTTTCCTGTTCTCGAAAATCGTTCTGTGCGTTTTCTTCGCTTTTATCCTGTTCGGTTTCTTTATCCGACTGTTCTATTGATTCGTTTGTTTGAGAATTTTCTTTTGCAGACTCCTCCTGCTCGGGCTTTGCTCCGTTTTCTTCCGAATTCTCAGTGCTTTGTGCATTTTCGGGATTTTCGCTTTTTTGCATTGAATTCTCGGGACTGTCTGCATTTTCAGGGATTTGATTTCCCTGCGGTTCTTCGAGTTTTGATTCACTCTCTTCCGAAGGCTTTTCTTCATTCTCGCCTTCATTTTTTTCAATTTCGTTTGATTCTTTGTTTTGATTATCTGATTCTAACTTCGGTTCTTCATTTATAGGCTCAACCTTTGCTCCGTCAGGTCTGTTTTGCGTTTCTCTTTGCGCATCCGACGGAGGAAGAACATCAGCTCCCATTGACCTGTATTTTTCTGCCGTCTCATTGGCATATTCATTTCCTAACGTTTCGGGATTACTGTGTTCCCTTAATGTGTTTGTTGCATCATCAAGCCGTTGCTGTGCATTTTGATAATATTGCGGATTTTGATATGCCTCTTCAAGCGTTTGAAATTGTGCAACAGTATTAATGTTGTTTAATGCATCATTATAGTTTGAACGGTCTTCTTGAAGAAGATATTGTGCCGCCCTACTGTTATAAGCATCATTAACTGCTTCTTCGTTGCTTTTTCTTTGGGAGGCAACATAATCGTTATATGCCGGATCATCATTAAAATGCTTCGACATATCTCCGCTCATAACATCATTAGCATAATTAAAAGCATCATACTCATTAGGAAGCAAACGATAATTTCCGGTTTTCTTTCCTTCGGTATAAACACCCGGAACATTACAATTCCGAATTCCTTCCATATTTCTTGAAAGCTTATCATCTGGTGGATCGCAATAGCCATTGATACAATCCGCCTGCGTTGCGTGCCTTCCTTCGTGAATTACGGTGTCCATTCCGTCATATTGCAGATTGTTCATTGCCCCTTCATCGGAAATATAGGCAGAATTTAAATAAATGCAATCATCTTCGTCAGTATAGTAACCACAAAGATCGGGCTCCATTTCTTTAAACACAATTTGACGCTCTTTTCTTCCCTGTTTTTGCGCCATATCATGTTCGAGTGCCTGGAAAGCATACATCCTTTCCTCTGCCGATGCGTTTTTATAATTTTCGGATTTAAAGGTATCTAAATAGCTCGGTGTTTCAAGAATTTGATTTCTTCCCGAATAAGCGTCTGCATCTGAATAAACCGGCTGACTGCTGCTTTTGCCTGAAAAAGAATTACTGAAAAAGTCCATCATTTTTTACCGAAGGACATACCGGGAAATAGCTTCCTGTATTCCTCATCCTTCATAAGTTTATCCATGATGAAAAACGCCTCGGTACAGCTCTTAAAGGTTTTTTTCGATATAGAGCTGATAGTGTTGCCATCAACACTGATTTCGGGAATATCTCCTGTTTCAACATAGTTAACAAAAGCCTTGATTAATTCCGGCTTAAATAAACTGATTTTGAATATGGCAACATCTATATCTTTTTCATTGGAATAGATTTCTTTCAGTTTGCTTCGCAGCATATTTTCAGTCATTTTTTCACTCAGCCTTCCGCTTAAAAATTTTCATAAAAATCAGCAATAAGGACACCGTTGGTGTCCTTATCGTGATGATTCAGTTTTTCCATTTTTCAATTGCGGCATCGCCCATTGTTTGAATGTCATCAATCATAGTTCCGAGTTCTTTAATTGCAATTTGTGTATCTTTCCAAGGACAAACCTCGTAGAATCCTGTTCTTTCATCAAGCTGTCCTTTAAACAGGAAGGAAAGCAATCCCATTTGTGCTTCTCTTTGAATTTCGATTCCGGGAATTGCGCCCTTTGTTTTTATGAGGCAAACAAGATCAGGCACAAAGGAAATCAAAAGAACATTTACTAAGCAGCAAACTCCCATAAATATGGTTGAGAACAAAAGAAATTCACTCGGTAATCCATCAGCATAACGCGAACCATCTATATACATTCCGCAAGCTCCAGCTCCGATAGCAAGAAGTATCTGCCTTACAGAATAAAACTTCTCCTGGGATTTTCTTTTAGCAAATATGTATGTTGCCGCAACACAAAGGCCGAAAACGAGAAGGTTATAAATCACTGCCAATATCTCAAAAAACGAAATTGCGCCCGAAGAATTAGCGCGCATTGCAAGAATTGCCGCGCCAACACCGATAGCACCGCAAAGTGCTGTGAGCAAAAGTCCTCCGAGAAGGCTTAAAAAGCTGAAATCGTATTTGTTTCTTATTTCAACGCCGGCAATCTCGTTTATCTCAAATTCTTCGTGCAAAGTGGTTCTGCCCATTATTGATCTACCTGTTGCTCTGAAAAGCACTCTTTTGTTTGTAACTTGAAGCCTTCCTTCTGCTTTGGCAAACATAAATCTTGTTCTTAATTTTGCAAAATTATACTGCTTTATCGGAACCTCTCCATCATTGGCACTAATACATTCCGGCACTATAAGCTTGCCGCGCTCATAAACATCCGTTCCGTCTTCCTCAGAGCTGCCTGCGCCGATTTTATCAAGCGCGCCGACTATATTATCTTTAACACCTGAAATGTTTTCTTTGATTTTATCCGTGTCGATATTTATTACGACATCATTCTCCGTTTGTGTAACGCCCGATTTTTCAGACTTAACGCTATACGGATCAAATCCGTTGTTCGCCGTGCTTTGATTAACAGCATTGTCCTGACAGTGGCAAATTTCGCCTTCCTCGAGCTTTCTTCCGCATTTTGTGCAAAAAGCCATATTCTTTTTCTCCTTTGTATCGATTTATTATTTACCGGGAATAATTAAAACAATCCTTCACCGGATATATACCATTCTCCATCAATTTTTACCATATCAATTTCTTCATTAGTCATAACTTGGCCGTTGGAATACTCAACATCGCAATAAACTGTTGCGGTTGTATCCGAGGTTTTATCAACATCCGTAACCTTTATTGATATTTTCGGGAAATCCGAAGCATCAAAATCCTCGTCATATTCCGAAAGGAACGGCGCCAAAGCGGCAATATCGCTTATGTCCATTCCGAAAAACTCACCCATTAAAGAATTTGCACCTGAATAAATTGCCTGAACTGTTGGGTCATAGCACTCAATAAATGCATCCACATCAAGCGAATTATACGCTTCTTCCATCTTGGCTATTGTTTTTTTAGGGGAATCAACAACATTGTTTACAACTGTAACTCCGATACCGACGGCAGAAGCCGCAACAATTATCACAACAACTAATTTAATAATACCTTTCATAATGCCTCCTAAAAATCACTTGCAAAAATAATCAAACAATCATCATCGCAAAGTTCAATTTTTCTTTCTGTATCAATATCATCGGGGAAGGTATATGTTCTTTCAAACATCTCAACCGAGCCCTTATTTTTACTTGAATCTGCGTATATTACACCGATCGGTATTTGAGTTTTCCCGCTGCTGATATATATTGAATACACCAGCTGCGCGATTGAATCAAAGCATTGTCTTTCCTTGAAATAATCACCGCATCGTTTTATGTAAAGCTCTTTACTTTCTTTATTAGACGAATAAACCTGCTCAAAATCATCAAGCTCATTATCAAAGGTTAATATATCATATATAAGCTCATAAATTGAGCTATCGTCTCCAAGCTGTGCAACCATAGAACTGATATATTTGTTACTTACAATAACATTATCAATGTTGTATTGCTGGACAATCTCGTGATTTTTCGGATTCAATATTTCAACAATAATTTCCGGTCGTTCGGATTTTTCAATTTTATCAATTTCACGGTTAATATCAATTAATGAAATAAGTGCGCCCGAATCATATTCCGCAGATGAAACCATATCGTCAGACAGGATTACAATAGTGTCTATTTCTCTCAAATCAAACGAATTAATAACCCTCCTGATTTCAAGAACGTCATATCTGTCTGAGATACATATTTTATTAAAGCACGGATGGTCGGGAATATTTTTCAGATGAGCTTCAACATCAACCAGATATACGGTCAGCTTGTCTTCCCCGTAATTTGAAATATAGGCTTTAAAGCTGTTTATGATGTATTTCATTTTACTGTTGCTGCCCAACAGAACAATTATCTTTTTCGGGACAACATATTCTTCCTTAAACTCAATATGCTTTATGTTGCCGTCATTTAATTCTTTTTCTCTGCAATTCAAAACATGGGATTTTTTACCCGAAAGCAAAAACAGTTTTTCGGAATTATCGGAATCAAAGCTTCTTGATGTTGTAAGAGGAATTGCTCTGTTATATCTTTTAAAATATTCGTTAATAATTTCTTCTTCGCTCATATCGGAACGAATACCTTCAAGCCTTTCAAACGGAATATGATAAAATTCATTGCCGCCATGCGAAAACAGCTCGGCAAAAACAATATTGAGCTTTGGTTGAAGAGCTGTTTGAGCAAGCAGCTTTCCAAGAAGCTTATTAAGATAAGCCGGTATTATTTCATTTGAATTATTCTCTTTGATTCTTCCAACAAGCTCATATATATTTTGGCTGTCTGTTTCAACTACAATAGAACAATTATTTCTATGGCTGTTCATTTGCGAAACCATCATAACTGTTTTCAGAGTTCTTAATTCTCCGTCTTCCGGATTTTTATCCGATAAAACAATGATTGTTCTTGCCTGTTTAACGCAGATTGCATCAAGCTCGGAATAAGAAAACGGCTCTCCCTGCTTAACCACGAAATTAACATGCCGCTGATTTTTTCCGTATCCGCTTTCAAAAATGCTGTCTTCAATTTCTTTGATAACTTCGTTTCTGTCATTTGTGGTCAACACAACAACATCTTCGCAAAGCTCGGTATATAAATATTCGGATATAATTCCGGCCGCTCTGTTGTTCCAATTAAGGATAAGAATATGGTCTTTAAGATACATTCTTTTCGGACCGCCGACTGAATTCTCAATTATTGATGTTATCATATTTGAAATGTAACCTATGATTGCGCCCGTAAAGGTTACCATGCAAACAAGAATAACAACAACTTCAACCGATTTCGTAAAGGTTGTTCCGCCCGCGGATGTTTGGGCGTGACTGCTTAAAAAACCGGGATCTAAAATATCGGTGAAAATCTGCCACATGCCCGCGGCAACTGTTTTAAAGGATTCCGGCGATGCCAAATGAAGAAGCAAGCCTCCAACAAAAATGGCAAGTATATTGAACAGAACGATAAACACAAAAATAAACAACTTTATTCTTTTATATGCTTTTGTGGAAATCCATCGTTTAAATCGATCCATAAAAATTCTCCGTTACTTTTTGTTGTGAAGTTCATATTTTAAATATAATAATTACTTAAAAATTTTACTAAATTCTCATTTTATTTACAATATTTGTTAGGCAACGGACTACTTTTGCGTGGTGAAAAATCACAAAGAAAAACAGCTTTGGTTTTAAAAGCCAACCGCCCGCCTATTGTATATGTTTTTTAGCAATTGACAAAAACAGAAACTGTTTGTAAAATTAATATATTGATATAAAAGTAATCTTTCACAAATCAACATCTGTGCGGTTTCTTTTATGTTCGGAGGGGAATTATGGACTATTTGAAAAATACATCTTACATTTTTATTCCGTTTAATTTTTCTGATCCGGCTGATTTCAAACGCCTTATTGATGAATTTGACAAAAGTATACTTCTTAAAAAAACAAACGATAAAATTCTCTATATGCTCAAATATGTTTCCGATAAAATTAACAGTAATGATAAAGAGTCCTGCCAGTGCTTTCATTATGAAGTAACCGACTATGCCAGAAACGAATTGAATCTTGCAACGAAAGACGACTGGTTTACAACCAAGGAAATTGTTGAGGAGGGTAAATCAAAGCAAAGAGAAGAGGAGTATCGTTTTAAAATTTTAAGCATACAATTATACTGTTTCAGCACAACAGTCGGCATATTTGCTTTTAAAATATATTTTGAGAAAAACGATCCGTTTTGGATTTCAAATGCTCAATATTATTTAAAAAAGGTTTCAAGAGAAAATATTTGTCTCGATTTCAAAGATGCACCCTGCACCACGATGCTTGAAATATCAAAAAGCATTACAAAAAAGTTCTCTCATATAACCGAAATGAATTACTTTTATTATGCAAACCCAACTACCGAAAGAGCCAATCTGCTTACATATATTGAGGTTGCACCTCAGGAAAGCTACAAAAAAGAGCTTTATTATTTAAAGCGATGCTACAGTGACGGCTATCTTTACGTTGAAAATGAAAAGCTTGACGAAGAACAAACCTATATTCCATCTAATGATACAGTTTGGGGAATATCTTCTGAGGCTGCCGTTTGCCTTGCATGTCCGGATATGGGACGGGGAAAATTCCTTCGCTCAACCTTTTACGAAAACTTTAATGCCCAATACCTATTTATGTATGTACTGTTGCTTCATCAAAAATATGTTTTGTATATGTTCTTAACTAAAATAGGCATTGGAACATACAACAACTTAGAAACGCTTGAAACATATCGCCATCAGCTATATGAATTTGAAACCGATTTTGTTTTCTCCTGTATTACGGAGGTTCCGCAATATCAAAATCTTTATGATAGAATGGCTCAGGCATTTTCGTTAAAAAAAATGTATGAGGATGTTCATGAGCCGCTTGTTTCGTTGGGCGAAATCAGAAGGGAAACGGCAGAAAATGAACAGAAAAAGAGAGACGACAATGTTAACAAGGCGTTGCTTATGCTTTCTGTTTTAAGCTTCTTTTCCGCACTTGTGGATAGCTTCGATTTTGTTCAGTCCTTTTTCGGATGGTTTTTAGGAGGCATAGGAATAAAAGTAATCCAAATATGTTGCATATTGGGAATAACCGTAACCGTTGCCTTTGTTTTTAAAAATTTATTCAAGTCAAAAAGAAGCTCGTCAAAAAACCATAAGCAATGAAGAACAACCCAAGCCTGCAAATTTCAAACACGTTTCCGATTGCTTTTCATCGTCTTAGGGCAACGGTAATAAAATTCTAAATAATTGCCTATAATACTTATGAACAGGAGGGCAAAATGAAACACAATTTTATTTATGTAGGTTGCTTTATAAATTATCATGATCTTCAAAAAAAAGTTAATTCAATAAGAAAGGTTAGTTTATCCAGGCAAATACGCAACCCGCATATAACCTTTGCTTACAAGCCCGAAAGTGTTGATGAATCACTTTTCGGTAAAAAAATCAAAATTATAATAACAGGATACGGATATAACGAAGATAACGAGGGTGTTAAGGTTGAGCTTTATTCAAACGATTCTGAAATCGTAAAAATGATTAAAAACATTCCTGTTCCTCATATTACACTATCCGTCAGCACCAACGGAAAACCCGTTAACACAAGAAATCTGATTTTCAATGCCGTTGAGCCGATTGAAATTGAAGGAATATACGGCGGATATGCAAGCTCCGGAGATGTTATTACATTCGCTTCGGAATAACACTCTTTTTAGCTGTGTTAATTAAAAAGTAAAATTAATTTATCAAAATCAAAGCACCTGATTGCATTTTTGAGTCAGGTGCTTTCATCATTTTAATATATATCATTTTGCATAATACAGAGGCTTCATTTTTTTAATTTTAACGCTTATATAATTTTTGACTTATTGTTATGGCAATAAAAAGAAAAAGCACTTCCGAAGAAGTGCTTTTCTTTTGGCTCCCCAAGTTGGACTCGAACCAACGACCCTGCGGTTAACAGCCGCATGCTCTACCGACTGAGCTATTGAGGAATGTCTCAATTGCTTTAATATAATATCACTTAATTATTGCAATGTCAATATCTTTTTTTATTTTATTTTCAGTTTTTATTTTTAGAAAAATTCTTTTATTTTTACCGCCTTTGTGATAATATCAAATTATGAGATACGAACATATTGAACACGGCATTCCGCCCGTTTTCAACGCTGAAAGCAGGGTGCTGATTTTGGGAACAATGCCCTCGCCGAAATCGAGGGAAAACGGATTTTATTATATGCATCCGCAAAACCGCTTTTGGAGGGTTATCAGCACCGTGCTTGGAGAGCCGTTGCCGACAACAAACGGCGAGCGAGCTTCCCTTTTGCTTAAAAACAAAATTGCGCTTTGGGACACCCTTGCGCAATGCGATATTATCGGTGCCTCTGACTGCTCCGTTAAAAACGAAACGCCTAACGATTTAAGTGTTATTACCGACACGGCAGATATAAAAGCGATATTCACAACCGGCAAAACGGCATACAAATACTACTGCCGCTTTCAGCAGGAAAAGACGGGAATTGAGGCAATCTGTCTGCCTTCAACAAGCCCTGCAAACGCGCGCTTCGGGCTTGACGCACTTATTGACGAATACAAAATTATTAAAAATTATCTTTAAAAGAGAGGGGTGCTTTTATGCAGCACGAAATAACGGCGAAGCAGAGGCTTCTTGATTCAAACGGCAACATTGCCGAGCCGGGCTTTGCAAAAAAGCTTCTTTGGCAATACAACCGAAACGATATTACCGCGCCGAAAATCAGAATTAAGGAATGGGATTATTACTACATAGGTACGCAGGATTACGGACTTTGCCTGACAATTTCCGACGCAGGATATGTTAGCTGCCTTTCCGTTTCCTTCCTTCAATTCGGCGAAAAGCCCACTCAAATGAATGATTCCGAAATCGGCTTGCTTCCTCTTGGCAAATTAAACCTGCCGCCGACGAGCGAGGCGGGAGACATTCGCGCCAAGGTTGGCACAGCCGATATGAATTTCCTTAACAACGGCAGAGAGCGCAGGCTTTACGGCTCTTATGACAATTACTGCAACACAAAGAAATGCCTTGTTTTTGACATTACCTTAACCGATATGCCCGAGGAAAGCATGGTTATTGCAACCCCCTTTGACAAGGATAAGCATTTTTATTACAACCAAAAAATCAACTGTATGCGAGCAAACGGCTTTTTTGAATTTGACGGCAAAAGATACGAATTCAACGAGAAAAACAAGGCGCTTGCAACGCTTGACTGGGGACGCGGTGTTTGGACCTACGACAATACTTGGTACTGGGGCTCGGGTCAGATGATTCTTGACGACGGCAGTCGCTTTGGCTTTAACATTGGATACGGCTTCGGCAACACCTCCGCCGCAAGCGAGAATATGCTTTTTTATAACGGTAAATCGCACAAGCTTGAAGATATAACCTTTAATATTCCGATGAAAAACGGCGAATATCAATACACGGACGAATGGACCTTTACCTCCTCCGACGGCAGATTTGAAATGACCTTTAAGCCGATTATTGACAGGCAGTCGCCGCTTGACCTTAAATTGATATGTATGATTCCGCACCAGGTTTTCGGCCTTATGTCCGGAACGGCAATTCTTGACGATTCAACGGAAATTAAAATTGAAAACAGGCTTGTTTTTGCCGAAAGAGTTCATAATAAATGGTGATTGCGGAAACAGGGAATATTAAAGCCTCAATGGAATTTTTTTGTAGGGAGTGGCGACCTCGACACTCCGTTTTTGCGGCAGGAGCAAATCTGCGATTCGGCAGACCCTTTTGTCTGCTTCGCAGACATTTCCCCTAACAGGGGAATAACCCCTGCCCTACGGGATTTGCAAAACCGAAAGATATTTCGTAGGGGTCGGTTTCCACGCCGACATGTTAAATCAAAACGCAAATTTTACACAAGAAAAAATCCGAAGCGCAAAGGGTGCTTCGGATTTTTTCTGTTACCCTATATAATTATTCTTGTGAGAGATATTCCTCCAAGACGCCGCGCACGGTATCGGGAAGAGAGGCTTTTTTCAGCGCACGGCTGATTTCCTCCTCTGTTTTTTTATTCTCAAATGGCTTATATGCAAAGTATTTTGTGCTTGTTTTTTCCTGCCAGCGCGAGAAAATATCAACAACCGCGTCAAACGGCGCCTGCTTCTCTGCCCTGCTGACATTTTCGGCACAAGCCGTATGCGCTTCGTTTATATCTGCGCCGTTGATTTCAAGCACGAGCATTTTGCCGTTTTTAACAGCGTCTTTAACAAGAATTTTATAATTTCTTTTCTGCGGAACAACAGATAAATCGCCCTCTGCTTTATTAACGGTAAAGGTTAGCTTTGAGCCGTCAAAGGCGATATTAAACTCCGTCAGTGCCTTATGCTCCTCGCAATTCGTTTTGCCGTTATCTTCAATAAGGCAGAAGCTGCCGTTGCCCGTAAACGCCCATATTTCAAGGCTTTCGGGGTTTTCGCAGGTGTTGCCCTCATCAGCCGAAAGAGGAATGATTGCTCCCTCTCTTGCAAGGACGGGGATTGTGTTTATATCTCTGAAAAGAGCTATTCTCTGCTCGCCCGAATATGCCTGACCCGTGAAAATATCAACCCATCTGCCCTCGGGTATCCACGCCTCAACGCTTCCCTTATTGATATCCCTGTGCTGAGGAGAGGTTATGGGGCAAACCATAAGCTCACTTCCGAACATATACTGATTTTTAACATTATAAGCATTTTTGTTTTCGGGATATGAATAATACATAGGCTCGCAAAGGGCAATGCCGTCTGTGTGCGCTCTGTGGTCCATAGTGAAAATATACGGAATAAGGCGGTGGCGCAGGCGAAGCCATTCCTTTGCAAAATGATAAATATCCGCTTTATACTTCCACGGCTCCTTGCCGAGAAATTCCATTGCCGTTGAATGAAGCCTCATTATCGGAGAGAAAACGCCGAATTCAAGCCAGCGCATATACAAATCGTCATCTCTGTAACCCTGATGATGACCGCCTATATCGTGGCTCCACCAGCCGTAAGCCGCGTTTGCGGCGTTTGCCGTGAAATACGGCTGAAAATCAAGCACCCTCCAATTAATCGCCGTGTCTCCCGAAAAGCCAAGCGGATAGCGGTGTGAGCCGAGGCCTGCATATCTTGAAAGAATGAGCGGAATTTCTCCGTTTTCGGCATTATCAAGATAATGATAATGATTAAGCGCTTCAAGCGGATCAAGCCCCTCAGCATCGCTTTTTTTGCCCTGCTGCCAATCTATCCACCAAAAATCAACGCCGTCCTTTTCATACGGCTTATGAAGAATATCAAAATACGCATTCCAAAATTCAGGGCTTGAGCATTTAAACTCAACAGTTTTCTTTTCCTCGGGATTTTCGCCGAGCGCCTTTGCCATATCGGAATACATATCCTCATAGGAATGAATGCCGTCGGCCGGATGAAGATTGAGCGTTATATGTAAATTCTGCTCCTTGAGCCTTCTTAAAAATTCCTTATAATCGGGGAAAAGCTCCGTGTTCCAGGAATATCCCGTCCAGCCGCCGTATTTAACACCGAATTTTTTATCTATATCCTTAACCCAGTGCCAATCCATATCAACCGTTGCAACTGTGAGCGGTATATCCTCATCGGCAAATCTTTGCATTAAATCAAGGTATTCCTGCTGGGTGTAGGCGTGGTATCTGCTCCACCAAACGCCGAGCGCAAAGCGCGGAATAATCGGCACGGGCGAGCTGATTTTATAAAAAGCATTAATTGTTTCACGGTAATTTTTTCCGTAAGCAAACGCATAATAATCGCTTGCGCCCGCTCTGCGCGGAGCAAACATTCCGTTTTCATCAATAAGCATCGTTTTGCTGTCGTCAAGCAAATATGCGCCCTTTTCGGTAATAATACCGTCCTCTAAGGACACCTTGCCGTAGGTCATATCAAGAGTGCGCCTTGTGCCTTTAAGATTCTTCTGCCGTGAAAAGATTTCGGTTTTTCCCGTGTCTTTAAAATACACGCTGTAAGGCTTATACTTTTTAATTGTGAAAATACAATCCTCTGTTTCGGCAACGGTTTTTGAGCCGCTTTGAGTAACCTTCATATCCCCTGCTTCAAAATTACGAAACCAAACGGTTTTGCTCGGCAAATCCGTTGCCGTGTCTGCGCGCTCAACTCTTATGAGGCGCGAGGTTATATAGGTTATACGAACAAACGCGTTTGTGTATATCTGCTTTTCGTTTGCAGCAGCGTCTGTTTTTGCGATTAAAGATTTTTTTAGCATAGTAAATCCCTCTGCTTTTTTCGGCATTAGTTTATATCTTTATTATTGCTTCTGCCTGCAAGATTGTCAAGCGAAACATTATAATAATCGGCTATTTTTATAAGCATATCAGGGGGGATATTGATTCTGCCGTTTTCATAATCGGAATATGTGCTTTGGTCAACGGAAAGATATAAAGCCAAATCCTTTTGCTTTAAATCATTATCCTCTCTTAAATCACGAATTCTTTCCAATTTCAATTTGATTTCCGTTTTTATTATATAAAATGGGAAATACCCATTTGAACGAATACAACGCAATTTGTGAAAAAATAGGATAAAAAAACATTAAACGCCGCAGAAGCGATGTGCTTCTGCGGCATTTTTTAATGTCTGTATTCTTAGGAACGCCGAGGACGGTGTTCCCTACGAGTTATGGAAAATCCAAATGATATTTTTGTAGGGAGTGGCGACCTCGACACTCCGTTTTTGCGGCAGGAGCAAGCCCCTGCCCTACGAGAATTTAATGTATGTTTGTAGGGGACGGGTTGCCCGTCCCGCTTAAATAAAAGAAAAACGCCCCTGAAAACAAGAGCGTTTGTAATAACATAATTATCGTTTGCTGAACTGCGGTGCGCGTCTTGCGGCTTTGAGACCGTATTTCTTTCTTTCCTTCATACGAGGATCACGAGTGAGGAAGCCTGCCTTTTTAAGAGCGGGACGAAGTGATTCATCATATTGAAGAAGAGCTCTGGCGATACCGTGGCGGATAGCACCTGCCTGACCGGAAACGCCGCCGCCGTTTACACGGCAAACAATATCAAACTTTTCCTTTGTGTCTGTTAAAACGAGAGGCTGATTTACGATGAGTTTGAGTGTATCAAGACCGAAATAATCGTCTATATCTCTGTCGTTAACAGTAACCTTACCTGTACCTGCATAGATACGAACACGGGCAACAGACTCTTTTCTTCTGCCTGTTCCGTAGAAATATGGATTTGACTCGTACATAATCTATAACCTCCTATTAGAATTCCCAAGCAGTTGGCTGCTGAGCCTCGTGCTTGTGGTCTGCGCCCTTATAAATGTGGCATCTTGTGAGCTGCTTTCTGCCCTGAGTTGTGCTTGGAAGCATTCCCTTAACGGCAAGCTCCATAGCAAAATCGCTCTTTTCATTCATAAGAGTTGAATACTTAACTTCTTTGAGGTTACCGATGTAACCGGTGTGATGCTGATAGAGCTTTTTATTAAGCTTATCGCCTGTGAGAACGGCTTTATCTGTGTTTATAATAATAACAAAATCGCCGCAATCAACGCTTGGTGTGAATATAGCTTTGTGCTTGCCTCTGAGAAGAACTGCTGCCTCTGCCGCAACTCTGCCGAGGGGCTTATCTGCTGCATCAAGCACATACCATTTGCGCTCGATTTCGTCAGCCTTTGGCATAAATGTTGACATTTAACTTTCCTCCAAATAATAATAGTTTTGCTTTTCAGCTTGCCGGATAATAATATCACAAGAGTAAAAATAAGTCAATAGTTAATTTAAAATAAATTCTTATTGCTTGCGTTTTCTCGTTTTTTCTCATTTTTTCAATCTGTTTTCTCTTTTTTAATTTACGAAAATGGCTTTTCGGAGTGCTCTTTTTATTAATTCCTACCCTTTTAATATGAATTAACTATTGAAATTAAAGTGATAATTTGATAAACTTATAAGAAGCAAATTAAAAACATTATATAATTCGAAAAGAGGAATTATTTTGAAAATATCGGAAATTTTAAAAAACAGAAGGGTAACCGTTTCCTTTGAGGTTTTTCCGCCGAAGGAATGGGATAAAATTGAAAACACCAAAAAAACGGTTAGAGAAATGGCTGAAAGCAAGCCCTCCTTTATGAGCGTAACCTACGGCGCCGCAGGCACACGGGCGGGCTTTACAACCGAAATTGCAAGAGAGGTTGAGAATAACGGCGTTACCGCTCTTTCGCACTTAACCTGCTTAACCTCCACAAAGGATAAGATAGACAGCGTTTTAGACGAATGGCAGGCAAGCGGAATTGAAAATATTCTTGCGCTTCGCGGAGACATTCCCGAGGGCTTTGTTTTCCCCGATGAGCAGCATTTTCATCACGCCTGCGAGCTTGTAAAAATAATTAAAGAAAGAGGCGGCTTTTGCATAGGTGGTGCGTGCTACCCCGAGGTTCATCCCGACAGTGCAAGCAGAGTTGAGGATATTCAGCACCTTAAAGAAAAGGTTGACTGCGGACTTGATTTCTTAACAACGCAGATGTTTTTTGACAACGAGGTGTTTTTCAGATTTAAGGAAAACTGCCTTATTAAAGGAATAGATATTCCGATAATTGCAGGCATAATGCCGATAACAAATGCCAACCAAATTAAAAGAAGCGTTGAGCTTTCGGGCTGTAAATTCCCGAAAAAGTTTGAAAAAATCATTGAACGCTTCGGAGACAACCCAAAGGCAATGAAGCAGGCAGGCATAGTTTACGCAACGGAGCAGATAATAGATTTGATGGCAAATGGCCAAAATAATATTCATATTTACACAATGAACAAGCCTGATGTTGCAGGCTCAATAATGAAAGGTCTGTCGGAAATAATTAATGAATAGAGCGGAAATTCTGCGCTATATGCGCACAAACAGCAAAATTCAAGATGAAGCTCTGCTCGGTATGGTTGAGGAGCAAATTGCACTTGCCGAAAAAACCGTTCAGCCGAAAAGCATTTACAGAATATTTGACTGCACGGTTACCGATGATTCGCTTATCATAGGCTCAAACACCTTTAAAAGCCATCGACTTGCGGAAAACCTGAAAGGGTGCACGGCAGTTGCCGTTATGGCGGTTACGCTCGGAACAGAGAGCGACCGACTTTTGAGGTCTTTTTCGGGAGAAAGCGCAAGGCTTGTTGCAATGCAGGCGGTGCTGACCGAGATGATTGAGCAGGAATGTGATAAGGTGCAGGAAATTATCGAAAAGGAAAGCTCGGCTAAAACACGGCAAAGATATTCTCCGGGATATTTTGACCTTGACATAAGCGAGCAGAAAAAGATTTTTTCACTGCTTGAAATAACAAAAAGATGCGGAATAACCCTAACGGACACCTGCCAGATGATACCGACAAAATCCGTTACGGCATTTACGGGAATTGATTATGAGAATTAAATTTTTTGACGGAAGCATGGGAACAATGCTTCAATCCGCAGGGCTTGAAGCGGGAGAGCTTCCCGAGCTTTGGAATTTAACAAACAAAGAAAAGGTGCTTGAAATTCACAACGCCTATGCCAAGGCAGGCTCGGAATTTATAACAACAAACACCTTTGGCGCAAACAGGCTTAAATTCGGCAATGCAGACGAAATTATCAAGGCAGGCGTTGCCCTTGCGAAAAGCACAGGCAAAAGGGTTGCGCTTGACATTGGCCCAACAGGCAAGCTTTTAAAGCCTATGGGCGACCTTGATTTTAACGACGCGGTTGATATTTTTGCGCAGATGATTAATGCAGGCAAGGACGGCGCAGATGTTGTTCTTATAGAAACGATGAGCGACACTTATGAGATAAAGGCGGCTGTTCTTGCGGCAAAGGAAAACTGCAACCTGCCTGTTTTCGTTACAATGATTTTTGACGAAAAGGGCAGACTGCTGACGGGCGCAGACATAAAAAGCGCAGTTACAATGCTTGAAGGCCTCGGCATTGATGCAATCGGCTTTAACTGCGGTCTCGGGCCGAAGCAGATGCTTGCGCTTGTTGAGGAAATACGCAGATGGACAGAGCTTCCCATAATCGTTCAGCCTAACGCAGGACTTCCCGAAAGTGTAAACGGTAAAACGGTTTTCAATGTTTCGCCCGAGGAATTTGCAATGTATATGAAAAAATGCGCCGAGCTCGGCGTTTCATATCTCGGCGGCTGCTGCGGCACAACGCCAAAGCACATTGAAGAAATGATAAACGCCTGCAAGGATATTCCTGCAAGCATTCCCGAAAAAAAGAATTTCACTCTTGTTTCCTCTTACAGCGAAACGGTTGAAATCGGCACAAAGCCCGTTGTTATCGGCGAAAGAATAAACCCCACGGGCAAAAAGCTTTTCAAGGAGGCACTTCGCAGAAACGATATTGATTATATTATCAAGGAGGGCGTTTCGCAAAAGGAGGCAGGCGCGCACATACTTGATGTTAATGTTGGTCTGCCCGAAATTGACGAGCCCGAAATGATGAAAAGCGCGGTTTATAATCTTCAAAGCGTTCTTTCAACTCCTCTTCAGCTCGACTCCTCCGACCCCCTTGCGCTTGAAGCAGGGCTGAGGATATATAACGGCAAGGCAATGCTTAATTCCGTTAACGGCAAGGAAGAAAATATGAAAGAGATTTTTCCGCTTGCCAAGAAATACGGCGCGGTTGTTGTTTGCCTTTGCCTTGACGAAAGCGGAATACCCGAAACTGCACAGGGCAGAATTGAGATTGCAAAAAAGATTGTTAAAACGGCTGAGCAGTACGGCATTGAAAAGAAAAATCTTATTATAGACGCCTTAACAATGACGATAAGCACCGATAAAAACAACGCAAGGGAAACGCTTAAAGCGGTTAAATATATACGCGAGGAAATGGGAATTTGCACTGTTTTGGGCGTTTCAAACATTTCCTTCGGCTTGCCGAAAAGAGACGCGATTAACACGGTATTTTTCACTCTTGCGCTTCAAAGCGGTCTTTCGGCAGGCATTATAAATCCGAAATCGGAAGCTATGATGAACGCCTATTATTCCTTTAACGCTCTTGCAGGGCTTGACGATAACTGCACGGAATATATTGAAAGCGTTACAGACACAAAAACGCAGACGGCTTCTCCCGAAATCAGCCTGCACACCGCGATTGTTAAGGGGCTTAAAGACGAGGCGGCGCAATGCGCGAGGGCTCTTCTTGAAAATTCAGAGCCGCTTGACGTTATAAACGGATATATAATTCCTGCTCTTGATGAGGTTGGAGCCGGCTTTGAGGAAAACAGGATTTTCCTGCCTCAGCTTCTTATGAGCGCAGACAGCGCAAAGGCGGCTTTTGATGTTATCAAGGAAAGAATGATATTAAGCGGTCAGGAGGAGAAATCGGGAAACAAAATAGTTATTGCAACAGTTCACGGCGATATTCACGATATAGGCAAAAATATCGTTAGGGTGCTTCTTGATAATTACGGCTTTGATGTTATCGACCTCGGCAAGGATGTTCCCGAGGAGGAGGTTTTAAGGGCTGTTGAGGAAAACGGCGTTAAGCTCGTTGGCTTATCCGCTTTGATGACAACAACCGTTCCCGCAATGGAAAAAACGATTGCGCTTCTTCACGAAAAAACAGACGCAAAAATCTTCGTTGGCGGAGCGGTTTTAACGCCGTCCTACGCCAAAATGATAAACGCAGATTGGTATGCAAAGGACGCAATGGAAAGCGTTAGAATTGCAAAGGAATTTTTCAACGAATAATAAAAGCAAAAAGAAAATGCTTCGGAAAATCTTCCGAAGCATTTTTTGTTATAAGGATTTACGCGTAAAGGATATTTGCCCCTGCAATAATATTGATAATTAAGGCAGTAGGGGCGAACTTCGTTCGCCCGCTCTTTATAAAAAACAACAGAAAACGGGAGAACACAGTTCTCCCCTACGAAATAAACGAGCGGTTATAAAATAATTTTCGGCAGGGATAAATCCCTGCCGAAACAAAAAATTTTATAGGTCAACATCAGAGCCGTCATCCGTTAACGGCTTCGGCTCTCTCGGCGTCTGCTCCTCAACAAAAGCGTCCTGTGGCTCGATAAGCTCGGGAGTAATGGGCTCCTCGGGCTGAGTGAGAACAACATCAGCCTCCTTAATTTGAGGAACGGGCTCCTTTTCGGGAGGATTAACAGTATCCTCCGTCATCGGAGTGTAAATATCAACCGGCTGCTCGGGATTGGGCTTTTTCGGAATAGTCGGCGTATAATAAGCAGGCTGCTGAACATTCTGAACGGCAGGAGTAAAATACGACGGCTGAGCCGCATTGCTCTGCTGAGGCTGTGCGCTTGGATTTGCGCTCGGCGAAGCAGAATAATCGTTTCCGTATGTATGCTCTGCGCCGTTTTCGAACGGAGCGTCTGTGTTTGAATACTTTTGAAGCTTCTGCTCATCAGAGAGGAAATCATCCTCTGTAACCCTGCCCGTTTGAAGTGCACGAAGGCGGAAATTCTCGTAATAAAGTGCCTGAGTTGTTTGAACATAAGGCATAACATAAATAATCGGGAAAACGAAGATGCAAAGCAAATACCACGGTATAAAGCTTAAATCAAGAACGAAAAGCTCTGTTCTGTTGCCCTCAATCATTTTTTTGCTTAATTTAATTGCCTGCCACGGCGAAAGCTCGGGATAATCGCACATAATCTGATATGTGAAATAAGAGCTGTAATGGAAGATAACTCCGGGGAAAATTAAACAAATCGAAAGTGCATATTCCAAGGCGGACTTAATCAAAGCACCGCCAACCTTATTCCAATATTTAACCGAAAACGCCTGATGAAAAATGCTTTTCAAGCCTGCGCCGAACTCATATTCTCTGCCTCTTATAAATTCAACAAAGTACGCCGCAAGGGCAACCGAAAGAGGAGCAAGCAATACCGCAAAAACATAAGTTACGACCTTAACGCTTTTTGTAACTGCTTCGGTTCCTGCCGATGCCGTGTTCAGCCTTGCAGGAACGGCAAGATTTGCTCCAAAGCTGTTAAAATCATTTTGGCTTTCATCAAGGTCAAAATCATCATAATAATTGAAATCATTATCTCCGTAGCCGCTGAAAGCATCGTCATATTCATTTGATGTGATTGAATTCCACGCTGACCTTCCGGAGGTAACGGCAGTTGTGATTTCAACTGCTATATTTGTGCAAAGCGTGATGATAAAAAAGGTTAAAAACAGCTTCATAACCTTATTTTTTATAAGTGCTCTTGCCTGATTTTTTATCAGGCTTCTGTCTAAATTCATACCGTTTAGCCTTTCTGCCCGCAAAAGCAATTATAACTTTATGCGCCGCCGCGGGCAAATAAAGCGCATAACAAAATTGCAATCCTCGCAAATAATGCGAAGCACCGATTTATTGTTTTAAAATTCAAGCTTTTCCGCAATAAAGGAATCAAGCTCTGAAATCGGGAGTCTAACCTGCTCCATAGTGTCTCTGTCTCTAACAGTTACGCAGCCGTCCTCAACAGAATCAAAATCATAGGTAATGCAGAACGGAGTTCCGATTTCATCCTGTCTGCGATAACGCTTGCCGATTGAGCCTGCTTCATCAAAATCAACATTGAATTTCTTTGAAAGATTTTCAAAAACCTCGCCTGCCTGCTCGCTGAGCTTCTTTGAAAGCGGAAGCACCGCCGCCTTAAAAGGAGCGATTGCAGGGTGGAAATGCATAACAACTCTTGTGTCGTTTTTCTCCTCGTCAATTATCTCCTCGTCATAAGCCTCGGTTAAAAGAGCAAGGAAAAGTCTTTCAACACCGAGCGACGGCTCAATAACATAAGGAACATATTTTTCGTTTGCTTCCTGATCGAAATATTCAAGATTTTTACCGCTTGTGTTAATATGCTGAGTTAAATCGTAATCTGTTCTGTCTGCAACGCCCCAAAGCTCGCCCCAGCCGAACGGGAAAAGATATTCAAAGTCTGTTGTTGCCTTTGAATAGAAGCAAAGCTCCTCGGGAGAATGGTCTCTTAAACGAAGATTTTCCTTGCTGATATTAAGAGAATAAAGCCAATCGCGGCAGAAGGATCTCCAATAATCAAACCATTCAAGGTCTGTTCCGGGCTTGCAGAAGAATTCAAGCTCCATCTGCTCAAATTCTCTAACGCGGAAAATGAACTTACCGGGGGTAATTTCGTTTCTGAATGATTTACCAACCTGCGCAACGCCGAAGGGGATTTTCTTTCTTGTTGTTCTTTGAATGTTTGCAAAGTTAACAAAAATACCCTGTGCCGTTTCGGGACGAAGATAAATTTCATCCTTTGAATCCTCGGTTACGCCCTGGAAGGTTTTGAACATAAGATTAAACTGACGAATATCGGTAAAATTAGTTGCTCCGCAGTTTGGGCAAGGGATATTGTGCTCTTTAATATATGCGCTCATTTCCTCATTTGACCAGCCTGCAACATTTGTGCCGTCAAAATTCTCAATCAAATCATCAGCTCTGTGGCGTGTTTTGCAATCACAGCAATCCATAAGCGGATCGGAAAATCCACCAAGATGACCCGAGGCAACCCATGTTTGCGGATTCATAAGAATAGCCGAATCAAGACCGACATTATATTTGTTTTCCTGAATAAATTTTCTGCGCCACGCCTTTTTGATGTTTTCTTTAAGCTCAACGCCGAGGGGACCGTAATCCCAAGTGTTTGCCAAGCCGCCGTATATTTCAGAGCCGGGGTAAACAAAGCCTCTGCCCTTACAAAGCGCAACAAGCGCGTCAAGTGATTTTTCTGTATTTTTCATAGTAAACCTCCGCTATATAATTATACAGTTTTTATATTAACATATTAAAAATAAAAGGTCAATACGACAGATAGAAAGAAAAAAGAAAAAACGGTGCCCCAAAGCACCGTTAATAATTTATTTTACAAACCAATAATTGACATCAACATATTTACTGTTAACTCCGGGGCAGGAGCCGTGCTTATTATACTGCCATATATCGTAAGCACCGAGAAATGTTACCGTCTTATTATAATCGGCAACCCAAATATACGCGTTATCGTTTAATTTTGATGAAGCAATATCAAAATTAAGCATAGACGAGGAGGAATACACTCCTGCATATTTTCCGTTTTCGTTTATCCTGCTGCAAAAGGCGTTTATGATTTCGCTTGCCTGCGTTTTTGTTATTCCGCTTTCAAAAAGCCGCCCCGTAAGCTCGCCGTCCTCGCCGTGAGCATACTCAAAATCAATAAAAACGGGAAGTGCAATATCGTAGCCCTTTATGAGCTCTAAAACAAAATCCGCCTCTTCCCTTGCTTCGCCCTCGGTTATTGCCTGCGAATAAAAATAAACGCCGATTTTCATTCCTGCTTTAAGCGCATTTTCAAGATTTTCTTCAACGCGCGAATCGGCAACAAGCTTGCCGTTTCCGTATCCTCGGTAGCCTGCTCTGATGATGGCAAAATCAACATTTTCGTTGACTGTCTGCCAGTCTATTTCCCCGTTATGAGAGGAAACATCTATTCCGCAGGCATATTTTTCATCCGTTTCAAAAAGCGCAGGCTTATCCTTAACCGCTCTGCCGTGAGAGGCAAGAATACCTGCCGAGGCAACGGCAATAACGAGCAAAACGGCAAAAACCGCCACGCGTATTTTTTTACTTTTGAGATTTATTTTCATAATTTCAGGCTTTCCTTATGCTGATTTCTCCGCTTCTGAGCGTAAGAATTTCTCCGTTCTCCTTTTGAACGGTTAAGCCGCCTGCCTCGTCTATTTCAAGCGCAGTTGCAGAAACCGCCTTTGAATTTTCGATATAAGTTATTTTTTTGCCTAAAATGAGGCTTCTGCTTCTGTAATAATCAATAAAGCTTTTATAATCGCCGAGCGTTATTTTCATCAGCTCATTTGCAATTTCTGCAATCAAATCCGCCCTGCGCACATTAACGCCGAGGCTTCCCGCATTTTCAACATCGCTTGGAAAATTAACAGTTGAAATATTCATACCTATGCCGATTATAACACTTGAGACCGTTCCCGTTTCAAAATCGGAAACCGCCTCCGTTAGTATTCCGCAGATTTTTCTGCCGTTAAGATAAACATCGTTTACCCATTTAATTTTCGGCTTTAAATCGGTTAAGCCTTCAATTGCTCGGCAAACGGCAACCGAAGCGGCGGTTGTTGCCGTAACCGCATTTTGAAGCTTAATATCGGGATGAATAACAAGGGTCATATAAATTCCCGTTTGTGCAGGCGAATAAAAGGATTTGCCCTGCCTGCCTCTGCCGTTTGTTTGCTCATCCGCAACAAGAAGCATATCGGCACAGTCGCCCTCGCTGATAAGACGCTTTGCCTGAGTGTTTGTTGAATCAATGCTGTCGTAATAATAAACATTAACCCCGCAGGAAAGTCGGCTTTTAATTATGTCTGCCGATAAAATATCGTTTTCACTTGAAAAGCGGTAGCCTCTGTTTGTAACGGCTTCAATAACATAACCGTCCTTGCGAAGCGCTTTAACTGCCTTCCACACAGCCGCTCTGCTTTTTGAAAACTGCCGTGCAAGAGCCTCTCCGCTGACAAATCCGCCGTTTTCTTTAAGCTCTGCCAATATGTCCTTCTTTAAACTCATATCAGTAGTCCTCGCTATAAAAATACGGGCCGTGAAAGCAGCCCGTAATTTTTTATTTATTCATATAAAACACCGCAAGGGTTTTCGGGCCGCAATGAGAAGAAATTGTGCAGCCTGCGTCTGCACAGATAATCTCTTTAAAGCAACCCTTTCCCTCAATAACGCCCTTTGCATACGCAAGCGTTTCGCCGGAAATTCCTCCCGAATTGGCAATAACAATTCTTGAAGTGTCTATCTTTGAAATATCGGCAAGATTATCGTTTACATACTGCTTATAAACAACCTCTGCCTTGCCTCTATATTTTTTTGCAACATCCATTTTGCCCGTTGCAGGGTCAACCGCAATGGTGGGTTTAAGCCCCAAAACATTTGCTCCGAATTTTGCAACAGAGCTGCATCTGCCGCCCTTATAAAGATATTCAAGATTATCAAGAATAAAATTTGAATGCACCTTCGGAACAAGGGCGTTAATCCTGTTTGCTATTTTTTTTGCTTCAAAGCCCTTATCGCGCAAATCGCACGCTTTAAGCACAAGAAGCCCCATAGCCGTGCAGAGATTTTTTGAATCAACGCAATAAACATTATTAAATTCCGATGCCGCAATAAGCGCATTTTGATGGCTTGAAGATATAGCGGAGGAAAGGCTGATATGAACAACGGCGTTTCCCTCATCTGTTTCTCTTTTGAAAACCTCATAATACTGCGCAGGAGTAACTGCGGCGGTTTTGGGAAGCATTCCTGTTTTTTCAACAAATTCATAAATATCCGACGGATGAACCTCTACCGAATCAAGATATGATTTTTCGCCCAGAAGAACGGTAAGCGGAGTTATCACAATTTCGCGTTGCTCGATTATTTCCTGCGGTAAATCACAGGTTGAATCTGCCGTTATAACAACCTTCATTATTATCACCTCCGTCAGTCATTTTGAATAGTGGGATTATATCATAAAAATATTTAAAATTTCAACCGGCTTTAATAAATGCGGTCAATATTTAAGAAAAAGTTAAGATTTTCAATTGCTTTCGATAATAATTTTAAAATCACTCATTTCGGAATTACTGTATTTTGTGTCAAATTTAATTCGCAATACCTGTACTGATCCCTCTGTTAAAATTTCAGCCGAATCAGCAACATTATACATTCTGCCCAAAACGCTGGCGGTAACCTGAATATTTTTAATTTCAGTTACCTCCGACGAAAAGCTGTACCCCGGTTTAAGATAAATTTTTAATTCATTTTGATTTGCGGAAATTTTACTTACTCCGCCCGCTTCATTAGCTAAATTTAAAACGCTTTTAAATCCGAGGGACTCATTTGTTCTATGGTTAAACATACATTCCAAAGCAAGATTTGAAATAACCTTTTTATCTGTATATGAGCCTGTTGGAGAAAAATCCATGCTCCAATCTGCAATTTCATCCCTAACGGGAGGCGTTGCAAACACCTCGTTATTATGCTCAAAATAAATACTCTTTTCAGCAATAACAAATTTTCCGTCTCTGTATGTGAGTCCCGTTTTAATCGTTCCTGCCGTTTGTATCTTATCTGTTTCGTTATAAGTGAAATATATTGTTATATCAACAGTTATATTGTGTGTTTTTTTGTCAATGTTTATAACACACGGACCCATATACCAGCTTTTAAGGGTGCAGCGCTCTCCGCTTGGTGCGATAGGCGCGCAGATATACGAAACGGGGGTTTCGCTTACAACAATTCCCGTTTCATTATCAAAAGAAATTGTTTTGCCCGCATACGCCATAACAAACTGAATTCTTTTCGGAGATTTCGTAAGCTGATTAACATAGCATTTTATTCTTTCGTTAAACTCCGATGACCAACCTGCGTCGTTAGTATAATTAACAACATAGGAATGCTTGCCCTCATAATCTGTGCTGACGGACAAAACATAAAACCCGTAAAGTGCCTCGCCCGTTGCTTCGTCCTCGCCCTCAAAGGCGCGAATAACAATATCATCCTTACCGTCGCCGATAAAATCGTAATAATATATTTCGGGCGTTCTTCTGCCGAACTCCTTGTGCCAATCGGAAAATTCCGTTTCCTGACCGTCATGAACAAGAATAACATAATCGCCGTCTCTGTAAAGCTGAATGGAATTTTCCTTTAATTCGGCAAGAAGCGTTCTGCTGCCTGATTTTTGCGGACCTGTTTCCCTAACCTCAACCTGTGCATTTTTAATATCCTCTTCAAGACGAGGAATGTATATTTTTTGATGATAATAAATGCCGAAGCCGCTTAACGCCGCGAAAACAATTATTAACACAATAACAACCGGTAAATTAATTCTGCGCTCTCCCATAATTATTCCCCGTATTTTTCTTTATATTTAAATTCAACTCTTTTTCCCTTTTCGATATGATAGCAGCTTCCCTCGGCAAGCGAAAAAATATACTTATCGTGCTTATAGGAATCCGAATAAACATCAACTATTTTATAATCCTTAAACTCTTCGTTAAGGCGTCGCACCTTTTCCTCGCCTCTGCAATTTTCGCCGATTATTGCGCCTGTTTTTTCATTATGGTGTGTGCAGATAAGATAATCAAAGCCTGCTCTTTTTGCAATTTCCTTTAAAAGAAAATCGGGAGAGGCACTGATAACAATACCCTTTCTTTTGCGCTCAAAAAACCATGGATAAACCTGTTTTTCGTGCATATTCCAAAAGCCCTTTACCGCCCTTTCAAGCGGAATAAGAGGAACAAACGAAAAGCAGGCTCTTTTAAATTTCGTAAAGCTGATAATGCCCAAAAGAGTTAATAAGCCGCCTGCAAGAATAATAGGGGCGGTTATTATTATCCACGGATAATGAATTAAACAGTAAGCAATAAAAAGCGAGCCGCTGTCAAACGGAACAAGGGTTTTATCAAAATCGTAAATATCGTATTCCATCAAACCTTCTCCGCATCAAAATCAAATTCGATTTTCTTATCGCTTGAAAAGCGGGTTAGCTTAACGCCTGCCGATTCAAGCATTCTTCTGCTTGCCTTGTTTGCGTCTGTTTCGGCGTATTTATCGCTTATGTAAATAACCTCCGTTATTCCCGCCTGAATAATTGCCTTTGCACATTCGTTGCACGGAAAAAGAGCAACATATATCCTTGCTCCCTTAACTCCTATGCCGTTTGAATTCAAAATTGCATTAAGCTCGGCGTGGCACACGAAGGGATATTTCGTGTCATTTTGATTATCTGCGCTTCTTTCCCACGGAAAATCCTCATCGGAGCAGCCGCGCGGGAAGCCGTTGTAGCCAACGCTGACTATTCTGTTATCCGCATTAACAATGCAGGCACCAACCTGCGTGCTGGGGTCCTTGCTTCTC